>JAGXHS010000016.1 GCA_024636075.1 Propionibacteriaceae bacterium | reverse complement strand
GTCCATCACATGCAGGTGTTCGGCCCCCGGGATCTGACGCTCCCGATCCACCGCCGAGGACACCTCCGCCAACCGGGCCACCAAGGTCGCTTCCTGGGCTTCCGCAGCTCGCAACCGGCGGGTGTTGGCGGACAGTGCCCCAATGACACCAGCAACATCCACGACACCAGCAACATCCATCGGACGGTCATCGTCCGCAGCTGCCGTCATTGACTCGAACACATGTTCGATTATACTACAGGCGCAGGAGCGCCACAAGAGGTCAGCCGACCAGAACCGTCACCGGGCGGGCGTGCGAACCTTCGGGCCGGTACAGCGCCAGCAGCTGGCCGTCCGGAGAAACCATCGCCGTGGGGTCAGCAGGCACCTCAAGCTCGAGGGTCTGCCCGTGGGAGATCGCCCACGCCTGTTCCTCGGAGACGTGCAGCACGGGGAAGCTCAGCGCTGCGGCAGCCGCCATCGACATCAGTGACCCGACGGCGCATTCGTCCATCGCCACCGCGTTGTCCAGTGAGTACTGACCGATTCGAGTTCGCCGCAGCTTCGTCAGGTGTCCCCCGACGCCAAGGTCAGCGCCCAGGTCCCGGGCCAGGGCCCGGACGTAGGTGCCGGTCGAGCAGTCCACCAGCACGTCAAGATCGAGATGATCGGCGTCGCGCTGGTGCGACAACAGCTCGTAGCGACTGACATGTACCGAACGTGCAGCCAGTTGAACGACTTCCCCCGCGCGCACCCGTGCGTAAGCACGCTCGCCGTCCACCTTGATCGCTGACACCGAGCTGGGGACCTGCTGGATGTCCCCGGTGTAGCGGGTGATGGCCTTGGACACCTGGTCGATGGCCACCTCACCGGCGGAAGCTCCTCCGGTGGGTTCACCTTCAGCGTCGTCGGTGGTGGTTGACTGCCCAAGCCGGATCGTGGCGAGGTAGCTCTTGTCATGCAACGCCAAGTGGCCGAGCAGCCGGGTGGCCCGGTTCACGCCCAGGATTAGCACCCCGGTCGCCATCGGGTCGAGGGTGCCAGCGTGGCCGACCTTGCGGGTGCCGAGCAGCCGACGCACCTGTGCCACCACCTGGTGGGAGGTCAGGCCTGCTGGTTTGTCGACGACCAGCAGACCCGATTCCTGGCCGTTCAGCGATCGTCCTCAGCCCGCTGCGGCCCGGGACCCACAGGCCCACGAACCACGTCACCGGTCTCGGCAACGTCATCCTCGTCGTCGTGGCGGTAGGGATCTGCGTCGCCGGCGTAGGTTGCCCCGACAGCGGCTGCTTGCACGGCGTCGTCCCCGGAACGGGCCCTGGCCAGCAGGTCCTCGATTTTCTTCGCGGTCTCAGGTGTGGAATCCGGGACGAAAGTGATGCTGGGTGCATGTCGCAGGCCGAGCTGCTGGCCCACGACCGAACGGATCATGCCTTTGGCCGATTCGAGCGCCGCGGCCGTCGCGGACAACTCGTCAGCACTGCCGAGGACGGTGTAGAACACCGTCGACTCCTGAGTGTCACCGGTCAAGTGCACATCGGTCACTGTGATGAATCCCAGCCTCGGATCCTTCACCCGACGCTCCAGGGTTTCGGCCACCAACTTCTGGATCTGATCTTCCAACTTCGCTACACGCGGGTTGACCATGACGGTCCTCCTTCTCGCTGGGTATGGAGGTGGTCCCTGCCGGATCACCGACGGGGACCACCTGTGCGGACGTCAGTCCCTGGGCTTCTCGACCATTTCGTAGGTCTCGATCACGTCGCCCGACTTGATGTCGGAGAAGTTCCGCAGTGTGGTTCCACACTCGAACCCTTCGCGCACCTCTGTGACGTCGTCCTTCTCCCGACGCAGTGAGGCAACAGCCGTCTCCGACAGCACCACCCCATCGCGGATGAGGCGCGCCTTGGCGTTGCGCCGCAGGATCCCTGACGTGACCATGCAGCCGGCGATGGTGCCGAACTTGGACGAACGAAACAGCTCGCGGATCTCTGCCCGGCCGAGGATCTTCTCTTCGTAGATCGGCTTGAGCATGCCCTTGAGCGCCGCCTCGATCTCGTCGATCGCGGAGTAGATCACCGAGTAGAAGCGCATGTCCACGTTCTCGCGGTCCGCCATCTGTGCCGCGTGAGCGGTGGGACGAACGTTGAAACCGATGATCACAGCCTTCGACGCCGCTGCCAACGAGACGTTCGTCTCGGTGATGGCGCCGACACCACGGTCGATCACCCGCAACGAGACCTCCTCGCCGACGTCGATCTTCGACAATGCGTCCTCGAGCGCTTCCACCGAACCGGCGCCGTCACCCTTGAGGATGAGCAGCAGTTCCTGAGTCTCGCCCTTCTCCAACTGCTCGAACAGCTGATCCAGCGTCTTGCGACGCGAACCCACGGCCTGAGCAGCGGCACGCATCCGCGATTCACGCTTGTCAGCGATCTGGCGGGCCTTCCGATCGTCGTCGACAACCAGGAAGTTGTCGCCGGCCCCGGGTACCGAGGTGAGCCCCAGCACCTGAACGGGCATCGATGGCGGTGCCTCTGTGACGTTCTCGCCCTGATCGTTGATCATGGCGCGGACACGCCCGTGAGCGGAGCCGGACACAATCGAGTCGCCGATCCGCAGGGTTCCGCGGTGGATCAATACGGTGGCAACCGGACCGCGACCCTTGTCCAGGTGCGCCTCGATGGCGAGACCTTGGGCCGGCATGTCCGGGTTGGCACGAAGGTCCAGCGCGGCATCGGCAGTCAACACGATCGCTTCCAGCAGCTCGTCCAAACCAGTTCGAGCTGTGGCCGAGACGTCGATGAACATGGTGTCACCGCCGTACTCCTCGGCGACCAGGCCGAACTCGGTGAGCTGACCGCGCACCTTGGTCGGATCAGCGGTCTCCTTGTCGACCTTGTTCACCGCCACCACGATCGGCACGTCAGCCGCCCGGGCGTGGTTCAACGCCTCGATCGTCTGCGGCATCACACCGTCGTCAGCGGCCACCACCAACACCGCGATGTCGGTGCTCTTGGCGCCACGGGCACGCATGGCGGTGAACGCCTCGTGGCCCGGGGTGTCGATGAAGGTGATCTTACGATCGTGGCCCTCCACCTGGGTCTCGACCTGGTAAGCACCGATGGCCTGGGTGATGCCGCCGGTCTCGGTGGCGACCACGTTCGCCAGGCGCAACGCGTCCAGCAGCTTGGTCTTGCCGTGGTCGACGTGACCCATCACCGTCACGGCCGGCGGACGGGCTTCGAGGTCATCTTCGTCACCGGCATCTTCACCGAAGTCGAGGTCGAAGCTCTCCAACAGTTCGCGATCCTCGTCCTCCGGGGAGACGACCTCGATGTTGTAGTTCAGCTCCGTGCCGAGAACCTGCAGCGTTTCATCGGCAACCGACTGGGTGGCGGTCACCATCTCGCCCAGGTTGAACAGCACCTGCACCAGCGATGCCGGCTCGACACCGATCTTCTCGGCGAGGTCAGTCAGCGACGCACCGCGGCGCAGCCGAACGATCTGGCCACCGCCCTGCCGGACACGGACGCCACCTACCAGCGGCGCCTCCATCTGGTCGAACTCTTGCCTACGCTGCTTCTTCGACTTGCGTCCACGGCGACCACCCTGGCCACCACGACCGAATGCACCCTGGGTACCGGAACCACCGCGACCGCCACGGCCACCGCGACCGCCACCCGGAGGTGGGCCACCGGGCCCGCCGAAGCCGCCAGGTCGACCGCCACCGCCACCGCCACCGCCACCGCCGGGGCGCCCGCGACCGGGACCACCGCCACGACCACGGGTCGGCGTCTGGCCGATCTGTGTGGATTGCTGCTTGGGCATCATCGCCGGGTTCGGACGAGGCATGCCGCTCTGACCTGAGGAACCACCCGGGCGAGGCATGCCACCGGGCGTGGGGCGCCCTTCGCGTGAGGTTGGTGGACGGGTATCGTCACGGCGCTCGGTTCGGCGCTGCTGCCCCATTCCCTGGGAGGACGCGAACGGATTGTTGCCAGGACGGGGCGCTCCGGTACGGCGATTCGGGCCACCTTGGCCAGGTGCTCCCGCTCCGCCGGGACGGCCACGGCCAGGCGCCTGTCCCTGGGAGCCTGGGCGCTGTGGCGCGCGAGGTGCCCCCGGGCGCGGCGCGGTGCCTGGCTTGGGTGCATTCGAGCCACCCTGCGGCGTTGCGCCACGTGGCCTCGGAGCTGGCCGACGGGAAGCATCGGGAGCTGTCTCACCGGAGTTGCTTCGAGGGGTGGCAGCGTCGGCCCTCTTCGACTGATCCGAATCGCTCTGCCCAGCCGCAGCCGACGGTGCATCCGTTCGAGGCGCGCTGCTGTCAGCGTCGCTCGGACGTGGCGTGGGCGTCGACGGAGCGGTGTCAGGCTTCGACACAGCCGGGGCGGTGTCAGGCTTCGACACAGCCGGCGCGGCGTCAGGCTTCGACGCAGCCGGCGCGGCGTCGGGCTTCGACACAGCCGGCGCGGCGTCGGGCGTGGACGCCGCCGGGGGGGTGCCGGTGGTTTTGGCCGGTCGGGGCGCCGGACGTGGTCCGGAAGAGCTGGTGACACGACCGGTCGGCGCCGGTGTCGGCGCTCCGGACTGAGTCTTGCTGGATGTGCTTCCGCTGCCAGCGGGCCTCTTCTGACCGGCGGGCTGCTTGGGGCCGGTTGCCTTGTTGGCGGGGGCGGACAGCCTCTCGGTGAGCCTTCTCACCACTGGGGCTTCGATGGTTGATGACGCGGAACGAACGAACTCCCCCATGTCGTTCAGCGTCTTCAGGACGTCTTTGCTTTCGAGTCCGAGCTCTTTCGCGAGCTCGTAGACACGGACCTTGGCCACTACTCTCCTTTAGGTCCGGGCCTTGTGCCTGGACCAGTTAGTTGGTGTTCATGCTCATTTCTGAGTACTCATCGAGCTGTCATGAGCGCTAGCCCACTTTCTGTCGACTTTTTTGCCTTCGCGCAGTTCCGCGCAGAAGGAAACTGGATCACCCGCGCGAAGCACGGATGGACACGTTCGTGGTGAGTTTACCGCGCCAAAGGGCATCACTGCCAACCCGCGCGCAACGCACGCTGAAACGACCGTCGCGCAACTGCCCGATCCCAGCACGCCGGATCGGGGTGCAGCCAGGCGCCACGACCGGGGAGCTTGCGTTGCGGGTCAGCAACCACGGCCCCTTCCTGCAACACGTAGCGGACCAGTTCTGATTGGCCGGTGACGGCTCGGCACCCGATGCAGGTGCGTTGTGGCTCTTCAGTTTGCATCGCTGCGAATGTCGATCCGCCATCCGGTGAGTCGGGCGGCCAGCCGGGCGTTCTGTCCTTCGCGTCCGATCGCCAGGCTCAGCTGATAGTCCGGCACCACCACTCTCGCGGACCGGGCGGCCAGGTCGGTGATGGTCACCTCGTTCACCTTCGCCGGGGAGAGTGCCTGGGCCACGAACTCCGCCGGCTCCTGCGACCAGTCAATGATGTCGATCTTCTCCTCGTTCAACTCGTGCATCACCGCGCGCACCCGCTGACCCATCGGGCCGATGCAGGCACCCTTGGCCGACACCCCGGACGTGTGACTGATCACGGCGATCTTGGAACGGTGGCCAGCTTCCCGCGCCACCTCCTTGATCTCCACCAAGCCCTGTTCGATTTCCGGCACCTCCAGCGCGAAGAGTTTGCGGACGAGACCCGGATGGGTCCTGGACACCACGATCTGGAAGCCACGGTTCGCGTCCTTGCGGACACTGACCACGAACACCCGTAGCCGTTTGCCGTGGGCGTAGTTCTCGCCGGGCACCTGCTCGGCGAGCGGCATGATCGCCTCGACTTTGTTCCCGACGTCCAACCGAATGGTCTTGGAGTCGCGATCCTGCGAGACGGTGCCAAGGATGATGTCACCCTCGGAGGCTGCGAAGTGGCCGTACTTCTGCTCGTCCTCGGCTTCACGCAGTCGTTGGAAGATCACCTGTCGGGCGGTGGAGGCAGCGACTCTGCCGAAGTCTGCGGGGGTGTCGTCGGACCACCCCACCACCTCGTCCTCATCCAACTCGGGAACCTGCAGCGACACCTTGCCGGTCTTGCGGTCCAGTTGCACTCGTGCACCGGGGACAGGATCCTGCGTCTTTTGGTACGCATTCAGCATCGCGTCCTCGAGGGCGCTGATCAGGAAGTCGAGACTGATCTCCTTGTCCCGTTCGATGGCACGTAGTGCCGCCATGTCGATGTCCATCAGTTCTCCTGCTCGTCATCGCTCGGCTGGGGCTGTTTGCGGTTCATCTCCACCTGCACGCTGGCCTTGGCGATGTCGGCGAACTGTACCGACGCCTGGTCGGTGTCCGTGTCCAGTGTCGCGCCGGCATCATCGGAGCCGACGATGCGGCCTGTCAGCTCGGTGCCGTCGGTGCGACGCACCTTCACCAGTCGTCCGGTGTTGCGAAGCCAGTGTCTGGGCAGCGTCAACGGCCGACTGACTCCGCGGGAGCTGACCTCGAGGGTGTAGGCCCTGTTGCCCACCGCTGGTTCGTCCTCCAAGGCCTCCGAGATCGCTCGGGTGACTTGCGCAATGTCGTCGAGCAGGGGGCCGGTTCCATCAGGTCCGTCACCGTCGACGATGATCCGCAGGACGGTGCGGTTCCCCGCCGGAATGGTCTCGATGTCGTCGAGATCAAGGCTGTGCTGCTCACAGATGGGCTGGAGCAGCTGGCTCAAGAATGTGGCGTCCACCTCAGTTCCCTTCTTCGATTGTTGTTCACATGTCAGGGTTGTTGTTCAGCTGTCACGCCGTTTGCCGGCGTTTGCAGACGAGCATAGCCAGTACGCTCGGCATGTGGCGCACCTTCATCTCTCCCGCAGAGCGCTGCTCACCTCCGCAGCTGCCAGTGGCATCCTGCTGTCCGGTTGCACCGACCCCCGGATCACTGGCAGCCACGCACCGGCTGATCGCCCGTCGCCGACCCCTGGAGCAACCCCGTCGCTGGCGCACCGCGAAGCTCTTGTCGCCGAGAACGAGGCCGCAGCGCTGTTCACGGCCTGCGCCTCACAGAGCCTGACGTGGGATGCGCCAGCCGGATTCAGTGCCTGGTGCACCGCCGCCTCGGCGCAATGCCTGTCCCACGTCCAATTCCTGGGTGGACCCGTTCTGCTCCCACCAGCATCGACACTGGCCCCGAGCAGCACACCGTCGCCAGCCGCTCCGACAACAGGGTCAACAACCAGTCCGGAGGCGAGCGCATCCCCAGCCAAGGACCTCGCGACGGCCCGCGCCGCCATCGAGAAACAGCTCGGCAATGTGTCCGCCGACCATCGTCAGCGATGTCTGGCCAGCACTGCGGGTGACGAGGCCCTGTTGTGGGCCTCGATGGCGGTGGCTGCACACGCTGTGCGTCGCCAGGCCACCCCACCGGTGTCCGGCGACACCACACCCAGCCAGACGCGGGTGGGCAGCCGCGACCAGGCGGTAGTGGTACTGCTGTCCCAGGTCCGTGCATTGGTCTACGGCTTGGAGGTGGGCATGGGGGTGTTGTCGATCTCCAGCAAGGAGTTCGCCAGTGCCCGGACCCGACTGACCCAGGTGCTGGTGCTGCGCGACAGCCTGCTCGAGCAGATCAGTTCCACTTCGCTGAGTCCTCCCCCGGTGGAGCTGGCCTATGCGATGCCCGGGGACCTCACCACGTCGGCCACAATTCGCAGCACATGGGGCGCGTTGGAGAATGGTGTGCTCGCCGGTTGGGCACGGCTCGCCGCGGCGTCCCCACCCCGGCGGCGCCCAGCCGCGCTGGACGCGATGCAGCAACAGGCCGATCGGGTCCAGGGGTTGGGCGTCAGCCTGACGTACTGGCCGGGATGGGTGGGCGGCGACGTCGGCTGATCAGCTCCGTGTCATCGCAGCAGCAGAGAGACGGTGTCCCACGCGAGTTTGGCGGCCAGCCCGCTGACCACAAACAGAAAGACCTTGCGGACGAAGGCATTGCCGAACCGGATGGCCATTCTGGCGCCGAGGAAGCCACCGGTCAGGTTGGCCGCAGCCATGGCCAGTCCCATTCCCCACAGGATGTGCGACGCCAGCACCGAGATCGCTGCCAGGTTGGTGGTCAGGTTCGCGATCTTGCTGAGTGCTGATGCCTCCAGGAATCCGTAGCCGAGTATGCCCACCAGGCCGATGATGAAGAAGGTACCGGTACCGGGGCCGAGGAACCCGTCGTACCCGCCGACCAGAACTCCCAGCGACACCAGCCAGATGTAGTGCCTCCGGGCGGAGAATCGCAGCCGCCGCTGCAGTCCCAGCTGTGGTCGACGCCAGGTGTAGTGGCCGACCCCGAGCAGGACGACCAGCACGATCGGCGTGAAGTAGTCCTTGGGCAGATACTGCACCAATTGGGCTCCCACGGTGGATCCGGCCCAGGCAGAGAGCACCAGCGCCAACGCACTGCGCCAATCCACTGTCACCGCGCGCAAGTAAGTAGCGGTGGCCACCAATGTGCCCGCAGCAGAAGAGATCTTGTTGGTGCCGGAGACACTGGCGACCGGGGTCTGGTCAGGTAATCCGATCAACAGCGCCGGCAACTGGATCAGGCCACCACCACCGACCACGGCATCCACCCAGCCTGCGACGAATGCCGCGGCGATCAGCGCAATGATGACGCCGACACTGAGCGACATCGCCTCAGCGGCGCTCAGTCACGTGCCACCCCGAGAATCAAGGTGAGCGCCTGGTCGACCGGCACCTGATGGGATTCGCCGGTGCGGCGGTCACGAACCTCGATCAGACCGTCGGCCAGACCCCGTCCCACCACCACGACGGTCGGCATGCCGAGAATCTCCGAATCGGCGAACTTGACTCCCGGTGATGCTTTCCGGTCGTCCAGCAGCACCTCGACGCCCGCATCGGCGAGGCCCTCGGCGAGTTCCTCCGCCTTCGCCAGCACCATCTGGTCCTTGCCAGCGGCCACGACGTGCACCTCGAACGGTGCCAGCTGCTTGGGCCAGCACAGGCCCTTGGCGTCGGCCGTCGTTTCAGCCACAGCTGCCACAGCGCGGGAAACACCGATGCCGTACGAACCCATCGTCACAGTCACCTGCTTGCCATTGGCATCGAGAACCTTCAAACCCAGAGCCTCGGCGTACTTGCGGCCCAGTTGGAAGATGTGACCCATCTCGATGCCGCGCTGCAGGGTGAGCGGACCGCTGCCGTCAGGCGCCTGGTCCCCGTTGCGCACCTCGGCGACGTCGATGATGCCATCGGCGGTGAAGTCACGCCCCGCGACCAGGTCGAAGACATGCCGACCCGGTTCGTTGGCGCCGGTGATCCAGCGGGTGCCAGTCACGACCCGGGGGTCGGTCAGGAAGCGCACCCCCGAGGGGCTGTCCTCGCCGAGCCGCTGCGGGCCGATGTAGCCCTTCACCAGATCGGGGAACTTGGCGAAGTCCTCCTCGGTGAAGGGCGTCGCCTCGGCCGGCGCCGCCGCCACCTCGAGGCGTTTGGTATCCACCTCGCGGTCACCGGGCAGTCCGATCGCCAACGCTTCGGTGCTGCCGTCCGGGTGGGTCAGCATGAACGCCACGTTCTTCAGCGTGTCCGCGGCATCCCAATCACGGTCCGGACGGGCGAAATTCTCGTTCGCACGCGCCACCAAGGTGGCGATCGTCGGGCTGTCAGGGGTGTCCTCGACGTGCGAATCGGGAGCCTCGTCGGGGTTCAGTGCTTCCGGGGTCGGGGTACGGACCGCCTCGACATTGGCGGCATAGCCCGCCGGAGACATCACAAAGGTGTCCTCGCCGTTCTCGGCGATGACCAGGAACTCTTCTGATCTGGAACCCCCCATGGCGCCGGCGTCGGCCTGCACGATGACGTAACGGAAGCCGAGGCGGTCGAAGATCCGGATGTAGGTGGCCCGGTGCTGTTGGTAGGACACTTCCAGCCCGGCGTCGTCCACGTCGAAGGAGTAGGAGTCCTTCATCACGAACTCCCGACCGCGCAGGATGCCGGCCCGCGGCCGGGCCTCGTCGCGGTACTTGTTCTGGATCTGATAGATCGACAGTGGCAGGTCCTTGTAAGAGCTGTACAGATCCTTGACCAGCAGCGTGAACATCTCTTCATGGGTGGGCCCCAGGAGCATGTCGGTGCCCCTGCGGTCGGTGAGGCGGAACAGGTTCTGTCCGTACTCCGTCCAGCGGTTTGTTGCCTCGTAGGGTTCCTTCGGCAACAGGGCGGGGAACAGCACCTCCTGGGCACCCATGGCATTCATCTCTTCGCGGACGATCGCCTCCACCTTCTGCAGCACCCGCAAGCCCAGCGGCAACCAGGAGTAGATGCCCGGCGCGGCACGGCGGATGTAACCTGCGCGCACCAGCCAACGATGGCTGGGCACTTCGGCATCTGCCGGATCCTGGCGGAGGGTTCTGACGAACAGCTGCGTCATGCGGGTGATCACCCGCGCAGCTTACCGGGTTCGCCGGGGACGATTAAGCATCCCGGGCGTCGGTCGTCAGAACAGAATGGTGGCGAATTCGCCGATCGTTTCGAAGCCGATCCGTTCGTACAGCCGCCGAGCGGGCGTGTTGTAGTCATTGACGTACAGGCTGACCGATGGCCACTGCATCCGGCAAAGTTGCGCCACCCGCGCCATCGCCGGAATCGAACGGCCGGTGCCGCGTTGGGCGGGGTCCAACCAGACGCCCTGGATCTGGCAGATGTCGCCGGCGGCCGAGCCGACATCGGATTTGAAGATCACCCGTCCGGAATCGATGCTGCCGAAGGCCCTGCCTTCACGAATCAGTTTGCGCACATAGGCGGTGTAGCCACCGGAGGAATCCAGAGGTGAGACGCCGACCTCCTCGGTGTACATCTTCACCGCAGCGTCGAAGTAGATGTCGAAGTCGGCCATCGTGATCTGCTGCACCGAGTCGTCAACATCCACCTGGGGAGGACCGTCCAGCACCATCAACGGTTGGTGTTCACGCACGTCGCGGGGCGTCGCCCACGGCGCACCCCACCGCGCGACCAGCGACTCCCACAACAGCAGCACCTGATCCGATTCACCCATCAGCGAGGCAGCCCGGCGCTGGGGACCGGCGAAGTCGGCGAACGCCCTGATAGCGGCGGCGTCGGCATTCACCGGCACCAGGTTCGATCCGGCGTGGCAGAGAGCAGTGAGTTCACCGTCCGTCTCGTATCCCCAGATCGTGCAGCCCAGGCCGCCCGGAGTCATCCCGCCGTTGGCGATCCGGGCACGTACGAACAGGTTCTGGACCGGCCGCTGCGCCAGCAGTTCGATGACCTCCGGCAGGTCGCTGTTTGCCAGCAACCTCACCTGGTGGGCGGAATCAGCTGACGGCGACTTCCGGCGACCCGATCTCACCCATGTCGGCGGCCAACCGGTTTGCTTCAGCAATGAGGGTTTCGACGATTTCCGATTCTGGGACAGTGCGGACCACCTCCCCCTTGACGAAAATCTGACCCTTGCCGTTGCCGGATGCCACGCCGAGATCCGCCTCGCGGGCTTCTCCCGGACCATTCACCACACATCCCATCACAGCAACGCGCAGTGGCACCTGCATGCCTTCCAATCCCTTCGTGACTTCTTCCGCCAAGGTGTACACGTCGACCTGTGCCCGACCGCACGAAGGACAGGACACGATCTCCAGTTTCCTGGGGCGCAGGTTGAGCGATTCGAGGATCTTGATACCCACCTTCACCTCCTCCACCGGGGGCGCTGACAGCGACACTCTGATGGTGTCTCCGATGCCTTGGGCGAGCAGTGTGCCGAAGGCCACCGAACTCTTGATGGTCCCCTGGAAAGCGGGACCCGCCTCTGTGACGCCGAGGTGCAACGGGTAGTCGCACTTTTCGCTGAGCAACTGGTAGGCCTGCACCATCACAACCGGATCGTGGTGCTTCACCGAGATCTTGAAGTCCCCGAAGCCGACGTCTTCGAACAGTGACGCTTCCCACAAGGCGGATTCGACCAGCGCTTCAGGGGTTGGGGATCCGTACTTCTTCAGCAATCGCCTGTCCAGGGAACCGGCGTTGACCCCGATCCGGATGGAACAGCCGGCGTCCTCGGCGGCCTTGGCGATCTCGGACACCCGGTCATCGAAGGCCTTGATGTTGCCCGGGTTCACCCGCACCGCCGCGCAGCCCGCCTCGATGGCTGCGAACACGTACTGCGACTGGAAGTGGATGTCGGCGATCACCGGGATCTGTGACTTCGCCGCGATGACGGCGAGCGCGTCAGCGTCCTTCTGGGTGGGGCAGGCCACGCGGACGATGTCGCAGCCGGTGGCGGTCAGTTCGGCGATCTGCTGCAAGGTTGCGTTGATGTCGTAGGTCTTGGTGGTGGTCATCGACTGCACCGACACCGGCGCATCGCCGCCCACCTCCACCGAGCCCACCTTGATCTTGCGGGTTTTCCTCCGCGGCGCAAGCACAGATGGTGGCAGGGCGGGCATTCCAAGACTTACATTCATGCACTCCAGCCTATGTCACGCCGAGCCTGCACCCGCGACCATTCGTCGGCGGCCAGCACCGCCTGCACGCTCAGTTCTTCATCCTTGACGTGGCCACCCTCGCTCGACGGCCGATCCAGGTGTCGCTGAACCACCGCGGCGACCGTGTCCACGATGTCAGTGAAACCGATCCGGCCCTCACAGAAGGCCTCCACGCACTCCTCGTTCGCGCCGTTGAACACCGCCGGCGCAGTGCCGGCCGCCCGTCCACAGCGCCGGGCGAGTTCAACGGCCCCGAACACTTCGGAATCGAGCGGCTCGAAGGTCCAGGTGTGGGCTTTGGTCCAGTCGACCGGAGCGGACACGTCGGCCACCCGGTCCGGCCAGCTGAGACCCAGCGCGATCGGCAATTTCATGTCGGGTGGGGAACACTGCGCGATCGTTGACCCGTCGTGGAACTCGACCATGGAATGGACCACCGATTGCGGATGCACCACCACCTCCACCGCCGCCAGATCGACCCCGTACAGCAAGGCCGCTTCCAACAGCTCGAGACCCTTGTTCACCAGGGTCGCGGAGTTGATGGTGATCACCCGGCCCATGGCCCACGTCGGGTGTGCCAGTGCGTCGTCCAGGCCGACCTTCTCCAGGTCTTTGCGGGTTCGACCCCGGAACGGCCCCCCGGAGGCAGTCAGCACCAGCTTGCGCACCTCGTCGGGGCGCCCGGCGCGCAATGCCTGGGCGAATGCCGAGTGTTCCGAATCCACCGCCACCAGCTGCCCAGGACGGGCCGCCTCGGTGACCAGGCGGCCACCGATGACCAGGGATTCCTTGTTGGCCAGAGCCAGCGTCCGGCCCGCCTTCAGCGCCGCCAGGGTGGGCAGCAACCCGGCTGATCCGGTGATGGCATTCAGCACCACATCGCATTGTTCAGCTGCCAGCTGGGTGGCGGCGTCCGGCCCGAGCAGCAACCGGGGCAGCGTGACCTTGCCTTCGTTCCATCCGCGGACCCGGGCCCGGCTGTACAGCGCCAACTGCAGGTCCTGCGCGGCACTGGACCGAGACAGCGCGACCGTTCGGGGTTGAACATCCAGAATCTGGTCAGCGAGAAGTTGGATGTTGCTGCCGCCCGCAGCCAGACCCACGACCCGGAACTGGTCTCGACGTCCGCGAACCACTTCGATGGCCTGGGTGCCCACTGAACCCGTGCTGCCCAGGATCACTACTTCGCGCGCGCTCGTCACGCCCTCATTGTCCCTCACCCTCCGAGACTAAGCTGACGCGCATGGTCTTGCCACGCAGCACACCACGCGAAGCGCACATTGATCCCCGCGGCATTCTGGATTTTCTCGATGCCCAGCAGAACGACGGCCAGGAAATGCACTCCCTGATGGTGCTGCGCGCAGGCCAGGTGATCGCCGAGGGCTGGTGGGATCCTTGGCGAGCCAACCACAGCAGCCTGCTCTACTCGATGTCCAAGACGTTCACGTCCGCAGCCCTGGGACTGGCCGTGTCTGACGGTCTGCTCAGCTACGACGACCTGGTTGTAGACCACTTCCCGGACCTGGTGGATGACGCGGTGGGGCCCAAGAGCCGGACGATCACGGTGCGGGACTGCTTGTCCATGTCCACCGGCCACCTGACCGACGTGTTGGAGAGTACAGTCCGCCCGGAGACCTCGGCCGCACCGACGTCGTCAGATCTGGTGCGACACTTCCTGAGCACCGAACCCGGCGGTGTCGTGGGCGAGACCTTCTGTTACAACAACCTGGCCAGCTACCTGTGCTCTGCACTCGTCAGCAGGCTCACCGGTCGCACAGTGCTTGAACTGCTGGAAGAGCGGGTGTTCGGCGCTCTGGGCATCACCGATGCCCGGTGGATCACCGCCGACGGCGTCTGCCAGGGCTTCAGCGGGCTGAACCTGCGGACCGAGGACGTGGCCTGCTTCTTCCAACTGCTCCGCGATGGAGGTCGACACCGCGGTGAGCAGTTGTTGCCGGTGGAGTGGATCGAGCAGTTCAGCACAGCGCACACCGACAACTCGCCACCGGAGGAGGACCAGCCGCTCAACCCGGATTGGGGGCAGGGGTACGGCTGGCAGGTTTGGCGATCGCGACATGGCTACCGAGGCGACGGGGCATTCGGCCAATTCGCCTGCGTCCTCGACGAGTTGGACCTGCTCTTGGTGATCACCAGCCAGACCGAGGACATGCAGCGGACGCTGACGAACCTCTGGCAACACCTGCTACCCGCCGTTGATCGCAGCGGATCGGCCGCCGACGAGCAGCAGCTGGCCGAGCGGCTGGGTTCACTCCAGCTGGACACCGTGGTGGGTGCCACCCGCCACGATGCGGACGTCAGCGCCCACAACGAAGCGGGCAGTCGGCTGCATCTGATCGGCACCACGTTGAAGATCATCGAAAGCGACGGGGTGACAAACTCCTGCACCGTGACCAGCGGGGTCTGGACCCCGGCAACGATGCGCTGGCCGCACGGAAGCCTGCAGGTGGCCGCCACCGGCGCCTGGATCGGTGACGAGTTCGTGGCGAAGGTCGCCTGCCTCAACTCACCGCATTGGTTCTGGGTTCACATGACCGACGAGTCGGCGCGGGTCAAGTGGGCACTGACTCCCCTGTCCACCGACCAGATCAGGGGCCTGACCCTTCCGCCGAGGACTCACTGGCGTCTCACCTCCAGCGAGAAGTCATGAGCGCGCAGACGATCAGCGAGCACCTCACCAAAGGCAGTCGCCGGGGTCAGCACTCCACAGCGAGCACTACCCTGCTGCGCCGCGAGCGCGAGCGCTGATTCGCCCAGCATGATCGCCGTGCCGTCGTAGCCGGGGTCGTACGGAGCGGCCACCCTCACCCCATACCGTGCTCCGGTTGTCGTCTCGGCGTCGACATAGATCTCGAACGATCCAGCGGCCCTTTGCTCAAGGCTCGGCCCTTCCCCCGGCGCGGGCAGGAATCTGTCCATCACCCAGCGTGTCGGGCCGCTGGCCATGAAGGCGGCGAGGGCGGCCGTGCCGAGGCCGATACCGGCGGCGAAGATTGCGCCTTTGGGACCGCGACCGGTGTCCACGACCTCCTGGTAGACCAGCGGAGCATCCCCATGCCTCAGCGAGGCGGAGCGACGCACGATCCGGCTGTTGTAACCCGACATCACGAACGGGCCGTGCCAGCGACCCGTTCCGCGGTCCTTTCCGATGGTTCTGGGAGCCTGCCCGTATGC
>JAGXHS010000198.1 GCA_024636075.1 Propionibacteriaceae bacterium | reverse complement strand
GAGCAGGTGGCGCGCCACCGCCAGGGCCTGGGCGGTGGCCCAGTGGGCGAACATCGGGTTGCCGAGGAGGTCGCCGGTGGCGTAGATGCCGGGCTCACCGGTTTGCAGCGTGGCATCGGCGATGACTCCGCGGTGGTCGCTGCGAATCTCGGTGGTCTCCAAGCCAAGGCCGGCGACGTTCGGACGCCGACCGGCGACGATGGCCACCATGTCAGTCTCGGTCGCCATCTCCTTGCCGTCCACGGAGAAGGTCGTCAGGAGACTGCCTTTTTCGCCGGTGATCGAGGCGACTGTCGCCGCGGTGTGAACGTCGATCCCGTCCTGGACGAGGCGCTTTTCCAGCCGTTCGGCGAGAACGGCGTCGACCGGGCCGAGAATCCGATTCGCAGCTTCCACGATGGTCACGCGAGTACCCAGCATCGCGAAGATTTGCGCCATCTCGACGCCGATGGGCCCGGCTCCGATCAGCATCATCGAACGCGGGATGGTGTCGATCTCGATCAGCTGTGCGGAGTTGATCACGCCGGGCAGATCTGCACCCGGAATCGGCAAGGAGGCAGGCACCCAACCGGTGGCAAGAATTGCCTGGTCGAACGTCACACTGCGTTGCATGTCCGGTGAGTCGACAACTGCGGAGCGCGCGCCGGTGAGTCGCGCCCGTCCGAAGGCGACGTCGAGCGAGGGCATCGCCTTGGTGTGAGCCAAGGCGGCCTGCGTTCGGTCGGACAGGATCTGGTGTCGACGGTTCTGGACCGCGGTCCAGTCAATGATGGGGGTGATCGAAGTTCCCAGTCGCAGGCCGAAATCTTCGGCCCTGAGGATCTCGTGCCGCCGGGCGGCGGTCTCGCGGAAGATCTTCGAGGGAATGCAGCCCTCAAACAGGCATGTGCCGCCGAGACCACGACCAGCTTCGACCAGCAGCACGTGCTTGCCAACGCCTGCGAGCGCCATCGCCGCCGGGGTGCCGCCCGGGCCGCCACCGATCACCAGTACATCGACGTGCTCATCCGTCGCCATCACGCATCCCCTTGTTGCTTCAAATTCGAGTCCTGCCGGTGCTGCGCCATCGGTTCGCGGAACAAGCGAGGATCTCTCTGGCAGCCGCAGACTGCGGGTCCACGAGCAGAACCGGGGCCGTGAACGGGTCCGCACGACGTGAGAGGGCTGCGCTAGTGTCGTGCGTTGTGACGTACCTGACATCGACAGAGATCAGGATGGCACAATGAAGAAACCGACAGGCGCCACGAAAACGGCCTGCATTCCTCGGAGCGCGGCTCCGCCGGTCTTGGTCACAGGACCGGCGACGTAGGTTCGACTCCTACCCGGGGAGCGAGGCGTGCGGTTGTGTCGCTCGCCGGTCAGCTGCCCACCGGACGAAGGATCGCCGTGACCACGTCGCCCAATGCCAGTCGAGTTTCCGCAGTTGTCGTACTTGCCGCCGGTGGCGGCACCCGGATGAAGTCGTCCCGGTCGAAGCTGCTGCACGAGGTCGCGGGACAGTCCATGCTCAGCTACGCGCTCGGCGCTGCGACCGCTGTGGAACCGGAAAACCTGGTCGTCGTTGTGGGTCATCAGCGCGAACAGGTGACTGCACACCTGCAGGACATCGCTCCGCACGTGATCACAGCCGTCCAGGAGGAGCAGAAGGGCACTGGTCACGCAGTGCAGTGCGGGTTGGCCGACCTGGGTGAGTTGAGCGGCGAAGTGGTCGTCACCTACGGGGACGTGCCGATGCTCACCGGGGACACCCTGAATGAGCTGTTGCGGACGCACCGTCAGCGCGGTGACCATTGCACGGTGCTGACGGCGGAACTGTCGGATCCCACCGGCTACGGACGGGTGGTGATGGACGGCGACCAGGTGGATCGGATCGTGGAACAGAAGGACGCCACCGACGAGGAAAAGGCGATCCGCGAAATCAACTCCGGCATCTACGTCTTCAACGCCGGCACCCTGCACCACGGACTGGCCAACCTGAGCGACGACAACGCACAGGGGGAGCTCTACCTGACCGACGTCATCCGGATCATCCGCGACCGCGGCGAGCTGGTCGGGGTGCACCGCACGAACGATCTGTGGCAGACCGAGGGCGTCAACGACCGGGTGCAGTTGGCACAAATGAACGCCGAGATGAACCGGCGCATCCTGGACCGGTGGATGCGCGCGGGCGTCACCATCCTTGACCCGGCAAGCACATGGATCCAGAACGGCGTCGATCTGGCGACCGATGTCACCCTCTTGCCCGGTGTCAGCCTGGAAGGCGCCACCTCGGTCAGTGAGGGCGCCACCATCGGCCCGGACAGCACACTGAGCGACGTGGAGGTGGGCCGGAATGCCACCGTGATCCGCACCCACGCCATACTCGCGGTGATCGGCGAGGATGCGAGCGTGGGACCGTTCGCCTATCTTCGGCCCGGCACCGAGATCGGGACCAAGGGCAAGGTCGGAACCTTCGTCGAGACCAAGAACACCAAGATCGGCGCCGGAGCCAAGGTGCCGCACCTCTGCTACGCCGGTGACGCGATCATCGATTCCGGCGTCAACATCGGCGCCGGCACCATCTTCGCCAACTACGACGGCGTGACGAAGTCACCGACGCACATCGGCAAGGACGCCTTCGTCGGTTCCAACTCGGTACTGGTCGGCCCGGTTGACATCGGCGCCGGTGGCTTCGTCGCCGCCGGCTCCACCGTCACCCAGGACGTGCCGCCAGGCGCGTTGGCAGTGGCCCGCGGCCGGCAACGCAACATCGAGGGATGGATCAACAGGAAGCGTCCCGGGTCCAGCTGGGATTCCTCGGCGCTGCAGAGCGACGGTGCCGTGCACCCTGCGGTGCAGAAGAAACGTGAGGAACTGCGCCGGCTGAGCGAACAGCCGGGATCTGAGCAGTGAGTGGTAAGCACCGTCCCAATGTCAAGCACCTGATGCTTTTCTCGGGGCGGGCCTTTCCCGAACTTGCCCACGACGTGGCGGACTTGATGGGTGTGGAGATCGTTCCGACCCGGGCTCTGAACTACGCGAACTCAGAAACCTATGTCCGGTTCGAGGAGTCGGTACGCGGCTCGGACGCCTTCGTCATCCAGTCACACACCGCCCCCGTGAACGAATGGGTGATGGAGCAGTTGATCATGGTCGACGCGCTGAAGCGTGCCTCCGCCAAGCGAATCACCGTGGTCGCCCCCTATTACCCATACGCCCGCCAGGACAAGAAACATCTCGGGCGCGAGCCCATCTCCGCCCGTCTGATCGCTGACCTGTTCAGTGCAGCCGGAGCTGATCGGATCATGTCCGTCGATCTGCACGCCGCCCAGGTGCAGGGCTTCTTCAACGGACCGGTGGACCACCTGTGGTCGCTGCCGGTGCTGGCCGAGTACGTGCGCAAGAAGTATGGCGACGAAGACCTGGTGGTCGTCTCCCCGGACGCGGGCAGGGTCCGGTTGGCGGACATGTGGACCGATCGGCTGGGCGCCGCTCAGTTGGCGATCATCCACAAGAAGCGTGACCACAACAAGGCCAACACGGTCGCCGTGCACGAGGTTGTCGGTCAGGTCGAAGGCCGGATGTGCCTGCTGGTGGACGATATGATCGACACCGCAGGCACCATCTGCCAAGCCGCGAACGCGTTGATGCAACGCGGCGCCAAGGGTGTGGTCGCAGCTGCCACCCATCCGGTATTGTCCGACCCGGCCGCGGAAAGGCTCAATGCGGAGGATTTCAGCGAGATCATCGTCACCAACACCCTGCCAGTGCGTACCCAAGTGCCGATCGAGAAGCTGACGGTCCTGTCGATCGCGCCACTGATCGCCAGGGCGATCCACGAGGTCTTCGCCGACGGCTCGGTCGCGAGGCTGTTCGACGAGTGACTGCTAGCCCTTGATCAAGGGTGTTCCAGCAGGGTGCGGGCTTCAAGTTCGAGCAGCTGGCGTTTGCGGTTCACGCCGCCTGCGTAGCCGGTGAGTGAACCGTCGACGCCGATCACTCGGTGGCATGGCACGATGATGGCCAGCGGATTGCGACCGTTGGCCAGGCCGACTGCCCGGGACGCGCCGGGCTTTCCGATGCGCCGGGCCAACTCGCTGTAGCTGATCGTCTCGCCATAACCGATCCGGCTCAGTTCCTGCCAGACACTGCGTTGGAAATCTGATCCGCCCATGGCCAGGGGCAGGTCGAAAACTGTGCGCTCGCCGGCGAAGTACTCCCGCAGCTGCTTCGTCGCATCGCCCAGTGCTTCGTCGTCCCTGGTGCCGGGGTCAGCGAGCTCGTCGGGTGTGCCCATGTGGACCTGCCGCAGCCCGCACTCGTCGGCGACGAGGGTGAGTGGCCCGATGGGTGACTTGTAGACGGTGTGCCAATTCATGATTCCTCCGGGGCGATGGGCAGTTCGTTGATCGGATGCCGCAGCGAGGCCCATAGGTACTGCACCGCATACGCCCGCCACGGCCGCCACCGGTCGGCGCGATCGAGAAGCACACGCTTGCTGCCCAACCCGAGATCCTCAGCGGCGCGGACGACTCCCAGATCGGTGGGCAGAAACGCATCGGGGTCACCGAGTGAACGCATCGCGATCGACTCCACCGTCCAAGGTCCGCAACCGGGCAGTTCGTCCAGACGAGCGCGCGTCGCCTCCCAATCTGCACCCGGTCCGCAATTCAGACTGCCGTCCGCGAGGGCAGCGGACACCACCAGCAGCGTGCGGCGGCGGCTGTGGGGCATCGCCAGTGATTCCGGATCCACCTCACCCAACGCTGTCGGCGTGGGGAACAGGTGGGTGAGTTCCCCATCAGGGTCGGGCAATGGTTCGCCGCAGGCACGAACCAGCCGAGCTGCGAGGGTTCGCGCCGCGGCGGTCGAAACCTGCTGACCCAGCACGGTCCGAATCGTGAACTCCGCGCCGTCGACGGTGCGCGGAACCCGACGCCCCGGCCCCGAGGCCACCAGCGGCGCCATCGCCGGGTCAGCTGCCAGATGGGCGTCAACAGCTTTCGGGTCGGCATCAAGATCCAGCAGCCATCGTGCCCGGTTCACCGCAGCGCTCAGATCACTGTTGTCACTGAGGCGTAGGCGAGCGCTGACGTGATCACTTGCTGGCCGCAGGGAGAGCACACCCCAGCCGTGCGGCAGGCTGATGGTACGCCGGTACCAGCCGTCCTCCCACGACTCGCTGCCCGGTACAGCGGTGGCGGCCAGATGGGCGAACAGGTTGCTGGGGTTGAATGGTTGGCGCACCGCCAGGCGCAGCGAGACGATCCCGGCACCGGTGGATGAGTCGGCTCCAGCCCGGCGGCGACGCCGCAGTTCGGTCGGTGTGCTGGCGAAGATGCGGCGAATCGTGTCGTTGAAGTTGCGCACACTGCTGAACCCGGCGGCGAAGGCGATGTCAGTGATCGGCAGTGTCGTCGATTCGACCAAGGTGCGGGCAGTCTGTGCTCGTGCGCTGCGCGCCAGACCGAGGGGGCCGACTCCGAGCTCAGTGCTGATCTGACGCTCCAGCTGGCGGGTGCTGTAGCCGAGTTCCGAAGCCAGCTCCGCAACCGTGCCTCGATCCAGGAAACCGTCGTGGATCAACCTGACGGCGCGGGCGACCAGGTCGGAACGGTGGCTCCACTCCGGCGATCCGGGCGATGCGTCCGGGCGGCAACGCTTGCAGGCCCGGTAGCCGGATCGTTGGGCAGCCCCGGCACTGGGGAAGAACTCCACGTGCTCGGAGTGCGGTGTCACCGCCGGGCAGCTCGGACGGCAGTAGATGCCTGTGGTTCTGACGGCGCTGAAGAACCACCCGTCGAAGCGGGTGTCCCGGCTGCGCACCACCACCAGACACTGCTCGTGCGTGAGATCCATGACTCTCAGTATCGCCTCGTGGGCGCTGCCCGGACTAGCAGAAAACCGACATGGACTTTCGGTGTGGGTCCGCTACCATTGGGTCTGCCTGGCGAGGGTGGCGGTGGAACCGCCCCGTGATCGACAAGCTGGAGGTCCTACCTCGCTGGCGCAGAAATGCTGAAGACAAGCTGGAGGAGACCCCATGGCAGAAATCACGTTGGCCGCAGAGACCCGTACCGAGTTCGGCAAGGGTGCTGCCCGTCGGCTGCGCCGCGCCCAGATGGTGCCCGCCGTGCTCTACGGACATGGCGCCCCCCCGGCGCACATCACCCTGAAGGGTCACGACACGATGCTCGCGCTGCGCAACTCGAACGCGTTGCTCGACATCCAGGTGGAGGGCAACAGTCAGTTGGCTCTGCCCAAGCAGGTGCAGCGCAACGTCATCACCGGCTTCATCGAGCATGTGGATCTGGTGATGGTGCGTCGCGGCGAGAAGGTGACCGTCGACGTACCGGTCACCCTGACCGGTGAGGCGGCACCCGAGACCATCATCAACCTGGAATACCAGGTGCTGACGGTGCTGGCCCTGGCCACCAACATTCCCGAGCAGATCGAGATCTCGGTCGAGGGCCTGCAGGTCGGTGATCACATCCTGCTGGGTGCTGTCGAACTGCCCGAGGGCGTCGAACTCGACGGCAACCCCGAAGCTTTGGCGGTTGGCGTCTCTGCCGCGCCCACGCAGGACGAGATGGATGCGGATCTCACACGCGAGGAAGAGGGCGACGAGTTCGGTGCCGACGAGGACGACGAGGGCGACTCCGAGTCTGACGACGAATGACCGGTTGGCTGGTGGTGGGGCTCGGAAACCCGGGCTCCACCTACGCCAACACCCGGCACAATGTCGGATTCATGGTTGCCGAAGAGCTGGCCCGGCGTGCCCGGGTCAGCTTTTCGGCCCCCCGCGGGATGCGTGCCGATGTGGCGACCACCCGGCTGACCGCAGCTGGGCTCGGCATGCCGGGCATCGAGGCGCACCGGATCGTGCTGGTCAAACCACGGACCTTCATGAACGCTTCCGGTGAAGCCGTCGGAAAACTTTCTCGCTTCCACGACATTCCAGTCTCCCACGTGATCGCGATCCATGACGAGCTGGATCTCGATCTCGGTCAGCTGAGGCTGAAACGCGGCGGCGGCGACAATGGCCACAACGGCCTGAGGTCGTTGCGCGCCCATCTTGGTACCGGCGACTATCTCCGGGTGAGGTACGGCATAGGTCGCCCGCCGGGTCGGCAGGACGCCGCCGACTACGTATTGGCGCCGATCCCGAGCGCGCTGCGCACCGAGATTGAATTGGAGACCGGCCGAGCAGCCGATGCCGTTGAACACCTGATCAGCGATGGTCTTGAGACTGCACAGAACCGCTACAACAGCTAACACGACTGGCTGGGGCGCGAGATGTCCGATCTGGCCGTCAACAACACCGGCGTAGTCGGCGGCGGAGCGGCCACCGGATTGCCGGCTCGTTCGGGGTGCACGCTACATTTGCGCGGTGACACTCGGTGGTTTGGTCGATCTGCTCGCTTCTGACCCAGTGCTTTCCACGGCGCTGGAGCACGCCCGTGTGCCCGGATCCGGTCTGGATCTGACCGTGCCTCCCTCGGCGCGGGCCGCGGTTCTGAGCGTGCTCGCCGAGCGCAGCAAGCGTCCGATACTCGCCGTCACCAGCACCTACCGCGAAGCGGAGAACCTCGCTGCATCCATCGGTTCATGGCTGGGCGAGGATCAGGTCGCCTATTACCCGGCTTGGGAGACCTTGCCGCACGAGCGGTTGAGTCCGCGATCCGACACGGTCGGTCATCGGTTGGCTGTGCTGCGACGGATCGTCGGCAAGGGCCCCTCGGGGGTGCCGAAGGTCGTGGTCGCACCGGTACGCGCGATGCTGCAACCGCAGGTCACCGGACTGGCTGATCTAGAACCAGTGGCGGTCACCGTTGGTGACGACATCGACATCTCTGACCTCGCCACCCGGCTCGTTGCGGCCGCCTATGATCGGGTCGATCTGGTGGAGCGGCGCGGTGAATTCGCCGTTCGCGGCGGCATCGTCGACGTCTTCCCGCCGACCGACGACCATCCGATCCGGATCGACTTCTTCGGTGACGAGGTGGAAGAGATCCGCTACTTCACAGTGGCCGACCAGCGATCCACCGCCAGCACGCTGCAGCAGATGGTGGCCTCACCGTGTCGTGAATTGCTGTTGACCGACCAGGTCCGCGAACGCGCCCAACGCCTGATCGACGACCATCCGCAGCTCGCCGACATGCTTGAACACATCGCGCAGGGCCACGCGACCGAAGGCATGGAAGCGCTGACCCCCGCTCTGGTGGACGGGTTGGAGCTGCTGATTGACGTCTTCGACTCCGAATGCCTGATCGCGGTCTGTGACCCCGAACTCGTCCGGGGACGCTCCGACGAGTTGGTGAGGACCTCCCACGAATTCCTGCAAGCTGGTTGGGCGGCGGCCGCCAGCGGTGGACAGGCACCGATCGACCTTGGACAGAGCGCCTACCACTCGCTGGCCGACGTCCGGCACCGGGCGGTGGACCGCGGCCAGCGCTGGTGGTCGCTGTCCAGCTTCTCGGCGACCCCGGAAGGGGATTCAGAGGATTCGGAGACCTGGTCCGAGGACGGCGAGCTGATCGACCTGTCGCGCTACGGCATCACCGGCGTCGACAGCCGCACCCCTGACATTCGAGCGACGGCGTCATGGCGTGGCGATTCCGACAGCGCCGTTGCCGACATCCGTGAAGCTGTCTCCAGCGGCTCCCGGGTGGTGTTGGTGGTTGAGGGCCGAGGCATGGGCCAACGGATGGCCGAGGTGCTGGCCGAGCACGACATTCCCTCAGCGGTGCGAGATGCGGTGCTGCAGCCGCCGGAACCCGGGGTGGTGTGCATCGTGCCTGCCAGCCAGCCGCACGGTTTCCGGGCAGCTACCGCCGGCTTGGTGGTCTTCACCACAGGGGATCTGTCCGGACAAACCCCCGTGGACAAGTCAGAGCGGCGGATGCCCAGCCGTCGCAAGAACCAGATCCAGCCACTGGAACTGGTCGCGGGTGATCCGGTGGTGCACGAACAGCACGGCGTCGGACGCTATCTCGAGATGGTGCAGCGCACCGTCGGCGGATCGACCCGGGAGTACCTGGTGATCGAGTATGCGGCGAGCAAGAAGGGTCAACCGGCCGACCGGCTGTTCGTGCCGATGGACCAACTCGACCAGGTCACCCGCTACGTCGGCGGTGAATCACCCACCCTGGACAAGATGGGGGGCGGTGACTGGTCACGGCGCAAGAGCCGGGCCCGTAAAGCGGTACGCCAGATCGCCGCCGAGCTGATCAAGCTGTACGCCGCCCGGCAAGCCACCCGAGGCCACGCCTTCGCCGCCGACACCACCTGGCAACGCGAACTCGAAGACTCCTTCAACTACGTCGAGACCCCCGACCAGCTGGCCTGCGTCGAAGAGGTGAAGGCCGACATGGAACAGGTGGTTCCGATGGATCGGTTGGTCTGCGGTGACGTGGGCTACGGCAAGACGGAGATCGCGGTCCGCGCCGCGTTCAAAGCAGTGCAGGACGGGAAGCAGGTGGCGGTGCTGGTGCCCACCACCCTTTTGGTTCAGCAGCACGTGCAGACTTTCGCCGACCGCTACGCCGGATTCCCGGTGCGGGTGGAGGCGCTGAGCAGGTTCCAAACCGATGCCCAGGCCCGCAAGATCCGCGACGAGATCACTGCCGGGAAGGTGGACGTCGTCGTCGGCACCCACCGGTTGCTGTCCGGGGAGGTGAGTTTTCGCGATCTGGGTTTGGTCATCATCGACGAGGAACAGCGGTTCGGAGTTGAGCACAAAGAAGCGCTGAAACAACTGCGTCTGAACGTCGACGTGCTCGCGATGAGCGCCACTCCGATCCCGCGCACCTTGGAGATGGCGATCACCGGCATCCGTGAGATGAGCGTGATCGCCACCCCGCCGGAGGAGCGTCACCCGGTGCTGACTTTTGCCGGCCCCTACGATGAGGGCCAGGTGAGAGCCGCGATTCGACGCGAACTGGCCCGTGAGGGGCAGGTTTTCTACGTTCACAACCGGGTGCAGAGCATTGAGAAGACCGCCAGGAGACTGCGTGAGCTGGTGCCTGAGGCGAACATCGTCACTGCTCACGGCCAGATGAACGACCACCAGCTGGAGCAGGTGATGATCGACGTCTGGGAGCGTCGCGCTGACGTGCTGGTGAGCACCACCATCGTGGAATCGGGGCTGGACATCTCGAGTGCCAACACGCTGCTGATCGAACGAGCCGACCTGCTGGGCCTCTCCCAGCTGCACCAGCTGCGCGGCCGCGTCGGCCGTGGACGGGAACGCGCCTATGCCTACTTCCTGTACCCACCCGAGAAGCCGCTCACCGAACAGGCCCACGACCGGTTGGCCACGATGGCCGCGCACACCGACCTGGGATCGGGGATCGCGATCGCGATGAAGGACCTGGAGATTCGTGGCGCCGGCAACCTGCTGGGAGGTGAACAATCCGGACACATCGCTGACGTCGGTTTCGACCTGTACATCCGACTCGTCGGCGACGCGGTGGCGGACTTCCGTGGCGATGACACCGAACCCGAGATTCAGATGCGGATCGAGCTGCCGATCGACGCGAACCTGCCCGCCGACTACGTCGAATCGGAACGGTTGCGGCTCGAGATGTACAAGCGGCTGGCCGAGGTGCGTCATGGTGAGGACATCACTGAGGTGCGCGCCGAGCTGGTGGATCGCTACGGCCAGATCCCCGAACCGACCGAACTGTTGCTGAAGGTCGCGGAACTGCGGCTGGCGGCTCGCGGCGCCGGGGTGGCCGAGGTGGTGGCTCAGGGTAATTTCATCCGTTTCGCCCCGGCCGACCTCCCCGAATCGCGTCAGCTTCGACTGAAGCGGATGCATCCGGGCAGTATCCGCAAGGAGCAAGCGGGCTTCGTGCTGATCCCCCGGCCCAAGTCTGCGCAGGTGGGTGGCCCGACGGTGGATGGTGCAGAACTGTTGGATTGGGTCGGCGCGGTGATCAGGGAGATCTTCCGACCGATCGAGACCAACTGATCAGGCCAACCGGGCGGAGCCGGCTGATCGGGCTAGACTCGGCTCGAAATGAACTGATCGACAGTTTTACTGGGGAGAAGACATGAAGCGCAGTATCCGTGCACTCGTCGGGATGGCCGCGGTGGTGGTGCTTGCCGGTTGTGCGAACCCGTCAGGAACTGTGGCCTTCCAACTCGGCGACACGACGGTCAGCAACGCTGAGGTGGACGATTCATCGGCAGGGTGTGCGCGCCTGATGGATGGTGTCAAGCCCGAGCAGGTCAAGATGAGCGTGGCCCAGTTCATGGTGGGTGGGTTGATCAGCGATGCGATCATCCAACAGAAGCAACTGACCGTCACCGACTCCCAGATCGACCAGCGGGTCACCCTGCTGCAGGGCCAGCAACTGCTGGCCGACGCTGACTGTGCTCGTGCGGTGCGCGATCTGGCGCGGTGGGATGTGGTGAAGGAAAAGGTCGGTGCCGCCGCGTTCCAGAGCGACGTCGCGAAGCTGGACGTCGCTGTGAACCCCCGGTACGGAAGCTGGGATTCGCTGCGCGGTACCCTGACCGGTGCGTCCGGCTCGCTGTCGTCCGAGGCGGTCAGCGGCGGAGTGCTGCCGGTCAAGTGAGTCCTGAACAGTCGTCGGACGACGTGGCGGAGCTCCGCCGGGTGATGACCAGGTTGCGGGTGGGCTGCCCGTGGGACGCCGAACAGACCCACCACTCCCTGATCCAGTTCCTCGTCGAAGAAGCTGGCGAGGTGATCGACGCCATCGAGACCGGTGACGACGAGGATCTGGTCGAGGAGCTGGGCGACCTGCTGCTGCAGGTCGTCTTCCACGCCGAGATCGCCCGCACCGAGCAGCGCTTCGACCTGGACGACGTCGCCCGAAGGGTCACGGACAAGCTGGTTATCCGACATCCGTATGTGTTCAGCGGTTCGGATGTTCCGGAGGACATGATGGCCTCGTGGGAGGCCAACAAGCGGGCTGAGAAGGGTCGAGCGTCAGCTCTGGAG
>JAGXHS010000197.1 GCA_024636075.1 Propionibacteriaceae bacterium | reverse complement strand
TCGGGTTGCCCGGGTGGTCAGGCCACTGTAGAAGGAATCGTCGGTCCTGCAGAGCAAGTGCAGCTCCGAGCGATCTGGTTGGCGTCCTCCGCCTGCTCAGCGCAACGCGCCCGACCTTCCCGACGCGTCTGCGCGCTCCCGCGCACGACGGACCGGTGTGTGCGGGGGGATTGCCGGGTTCAGTCCGGCAGGGTGCTCGCGATGAGTGTGGTGGCAAGACCGGCGTGGTCGGAGAGTCGGGCGACCTCCTCACCGGGTGCGCGGGTGAAGGACACCCGGCGCGGGCGGGTGAGGTCGAGCAGGAAGGCGTGCTCCGGGCGCTGGCGTTCCACGAAGATGTAGTCGATCCGTTCCGGTGGGTCGTCGGTGGGGACCGGGCCCGCGCTCTCGGCGCACCGTCCGTCGGCGCCGAGGTCGCAGACTTCCGCGCCGCGCCAGGTCAGCTCGTCCTCGTCGTCCATCAGGGCCGTGGGGCCGGGCGTGACGACCCCAGCGGTGACCGAGCGCTGCCGCCAGAGGTCGTCCATGCCGAGGTCACCGAGGGCGGCGGAAAGCTCGACATATGCCGGGTCGGTCGGGTCAAGTCCGTCGATGTTGAAGTCGCCGACGACGATCGCCACGTTTGCCGGGTCATGCTGCTCCCTGACGAAGGCGACGACCTCACCAACCTGTGCGCGCTTGACCTCGGTGCGCTCCAGCGGTGTGGGATCGACCGCCAGGTGGCCTCCTGCGTACAAATGGGTGTTGTAGATCTCGACACGCCCGACGCCGATGTCCAGCACGCTCAGCTGGACGCCTTTGGCCGACCAGAAGTCGATGTCCCGCAGGGGCTCGCCCTTGTTGTCGTAGGCATGGCTGGCCGCCCCCGCGAGATCAGTGGGATCGCGGCTGAGGGTGGCCAGCCCGCTGTCGAGGGTCGGCGCACCGACGCGCCGCTCGGTGAACGGGGGGCAGCTCACCGGCCCCAACGTGAGCAGAGCCGCCGCGAGGGGGTGAGTCTGGGGGAGGATCGATGCCAGGGCGGCCGCCTCGTGGTGGCCGATGCCGACGCGGGTCGAGCTCGCTGCTGGGCCACGGCTCACGCCGGGTCCGGGCGTGCCGATGCCCTCGATCACCCAGTCGGCGTTGACGCCGAACGCCTCGCACAGCGCGACCCAGTCGTACCCGTCACTGACGATCCGGGCCCCCAGCTCCCGGGCTCGGCGCTCCCGGTCCGGTTTCGCGCCGATCCGGGTCAGGTGGGTGTCGATGAGGTACCGCCCGGCCGGACCCTGGCACCAGGTGCGCAGGTCAACGCCCGGCAGCAGCCACGTGTTCTGGACGAGGAGCCGGCGGGTGCGGGCAGGCTCCTCATGGCGTCGACACAGCTCACGGAGTGACACGCTCCGCGGTCGCCTACCACCGGGCCAGCGGTGGATGGCAGCCAACTGGGCCAAGGAAGCAGGCGGCTCGACGTCGTCCATGACGGCGGCGATCTCAGCCATGGACGGCACCTCAGGATCCGTCTTCGAGGAGGGCGACGCGCACCTGCAGTGCGGCGACGGTCGCGACGAGTTCAGAGATGAGCTCCACGAGGGACTCGCCATGCGGCTCCTCCTCGTCCGGGGCATCCGTTGTGCCCGGCCCCCCGCGTGTGCGGGCCGGGCCCCGGCCGTGCACGGGATGGTCTCGGACGGCAGGCCCCCGGAGTTCGTCGGCAATGTCGACGCCCAGTCCTGATCGCAACCCGTCGCGCAGGTAGCGATCCACATCGGCGCGCAGCCGGTCGGGGACTCGGGCCAGAAGGGTGTCCGAGTCCAAGCCGACGCGCTCGGACAGGTCGGGGATCTCCAGGTCCGGGGCCTGTGGTGCCGATCCGAAGACGGCTCGGTCCGGCAGGTGGGTGGCGCCATTGATGGTCACCCCGCCGGGGTAGTCGCCGGCCCAGTTGAGAGTCAGCCCGTCCTGCGGGTCGTGCACGAGGGCCCGGCGGTGGGGGCTGGATGGCCCGCGACGACGACGCGCGGGGTGGTCGAGCTTGAGGTCGTGGCTTCGCATCTCGACGATGTCGCCATCGATGCTCACGCCGTGCGGTTCCAGGGTGACGTCGCTCATCGGGTGTCCTATGGGTCGGGAACAGGGGTCACTGATCAAGAGCGCCGGCGGCAAGCCTTGATACACGCGGACAGAGTGCGCGCCAGCGAGTGTGTGCGCAATCTTGACACGTTTCAGCCCGGCAGAGTCTTAGCAGGAGCCGTCTCGACAGCATTCGCTCAAGCGGGGTGCATGTCGACGAAGCGGCTGTAGTGGCCCTGGAACGCGGTGACGATGTTGGCGGTGGGGCCGTTGCGGTGTTTCGCAACGATCAGGTCTGCTTCGCCGGCGCGCTTGGATTCTCGGTCGTAGGCGTCGTCGCGGTGCAACAGGATCACCATGTCGGCGTCCTGCTCCAGCGAGCCGGATTCACGGAGGTCCGAAAGCATCGGGCGCTTGTCGGTGCGCTGCTCCGGACCACGGTTCAGCTGGCTGAGCGCGACCACCGGAATCTCGAGTTCCTTGGCCAGCAGCTTGATCTGGCGTGAGAACTCCGAGACCTCGAGCTGGCGACTCTCGACCTTCTTGCCCGACGTCATCAGCTGCATGTAGTCGATGACAACCATCTTGAGGTCGTGTCGTTGCTTCAGCCGACGCGCCTTGGCGCGGATCTCCATCATCGTCAGGTTGGGCGAATCATCGATGTAGAGCGGTGCCTCGGAGATTTGCACGGTCTTGTTGACGACCCGCTGCCAATCCTCGTCGGTCATCTTTCCGTTGCGGATGTGATTCAGTGCCACCCCTGCCTCAGCCGACAACAGGCGCATCACGATCTCGGTCTGGCTCATCTCCAACGAGAAGAAGGCCGTGGTGAGCCGGTGCTTGATGGCTGCCGAACGGGCGAAGTCGAGGGCGATGGTCGACTTGCCCATGGCTGGGCGGGCCGCCACGATGATCATCTGCCCGCCGTGCAGGCCGTTGGTCAATTCATCCAACTCGGCGAAACCCGTGGGCACACCAGCCATGCCGCCGCCGCGAGCGCCGATCGCCTCGATCTCGTCGATGGTGGGTTCGATGAGGAGTGACAGCGGCTTGTAGTCGTCGCTGGCCTTGCCCTCACTCACCTCGTACAGGGCCTGTTGTGCGGCGTCGACGATGTCGTCGACATCGCCAGCGGCCTGGTATCCCATCTGCGCGATCCGCACGGATGCCTCGACCAACCGGCGCAACACGGCCTTCTCACGGACAATGTCGGCGTAGTAGCCGGCGTTGGCGGCGATGGACACGCTGGACAGCAGGTCGGCCAGGTAGATGTGGCCACCCGCGCGTTGCAGGTCGCCAAGCTTGCCGAGCTGATCGGCGATCGTGACCGGATCGGCGGGCTCACCCCGTCCGTACAGATTGATGATGGCGTCGAAGATCACCTCGTGCGCCGGACGGTAGAAGTCACGACCCTTGACGAACTCGATCACGTCGGCGATCGCATCCTTGCTCATCAGCATGGCGCCGAGCACGCTCTGCTCTGCCGCCAGATCCTGCGGAGGGGTGCGGTCAATGCCTGCAGTCGGGACTCCAGTCTCGTCCAGCACAGGTGACCTCCCTTGGTCGTCTACGCGTGTTCGACCCTTACTGCGAACCTAGGCACTGCCACCGACAGTTTTCTTGCTACCGGTGGCACCCAGGTAGGTGGGTTGCGATCAAGCTAAGGCATTGTGGCGGCCCGGTTCCAGCGGGGGGCGCCCGAGTTATCCACAGGGATTGTGTACAAGCTCTGATCCTTGTGGACGTGCCCGGCGTGTCGCTGTGGATAGGGGCGGCTCATCTGTGGGTAACCGAGCCGGAATGCGTCGAAGTGGCCGTGGCTAGGTGATTCACGTGTTGCGTAAATCGCATGGGGTGATATTGGCGGTGACGCGCGTTTGCTGAGCGTTTGGTGAAAGGGACTCTAAGAGCGAGGGATCAGCAATGTCGGCACCTGCACGCCGTCCTTGTCCACAGCTGCTGTGGACAAGGACGGCGTGCAGGTGTGCGGAAGTCACAACAGGCCGCTATGGCTACGGGGGATTTGTCCGGTGGTGCGTCGTGGCACCCGGAGGATCCTTCATCGAGGTGTTCGTACGTCAACATACATGAGGAGTGCCCTATGGACAGTCATTGCACCGTGAGTGGGATGACCTGCGGTCATTGTGTGAACCACGTGACGGAGGAGGTCTCTGAAATCGACGGCGTCGGTGCGGCGAAGGTCTCACTCGACGATGGTCTGATGGTGCTCAGCAGCGACTCACCCATCGACTTCACGGTGATCGTCGAAGCTGTGTCCGAGGGTGGCGACTACCAGGTTGTGACGGCCGGCTGAGGTGACGCCAACCCCTTCTGTAACCCCTCCTGTAACCCCTTCTGTCGACCTTGATCTGCATGGAATGACCTGTGCCTCCTGTGCAGCGCGGATCGAGAAAAAACTCAACAAGGTCGACGGCGTCCAGGCGAGCGTCAACTACGCCACTGAGCGGGCCCATGTCACCGCGCCCTCCACCCTCACGATAGATGACCTGATCGCCGTGGTGCGCAAAGCCGGTTACGACGCCTCGGAACCGGTGCCCGATGCGCCGGAGGTCGATCACGCCCACCAGGGCTGATCTGTGGAAGCCCCATCCCGCCCAGGTCACCACCGGTGTGCTCAACACGAGCACAACCCACTGCCAGCCCGGGAACTGGAGCGCGGGGATCATGCTCAGCCCGATCACGGGCACAGCCAGCACCGCAGCGACCTGAAGGCGGGTCTTGAGGTCTGGCGGTTCAGTGATGGTCACCGGGGATACCACTGCAGCCGCCCAAGCAGTCGCTGATGAGCTGGGCATGGATCAGGTGCACGCCGGGGTGCTGCCGCAGGACAAGTTCGATCTCGTGACGACACACCAGGGCCGCGGTGAGCGGGTCGCGATGATCGGCGACGGGGTGAACGACGCTGCCGCGCTGGCCCAGGCCGATCTGGGTATCGCGATGGGATCAGGCACCGACGCGGCGATCGCCGCGAGTGACATCACGCTGATGCGCTCCGATCTCGGATTGGCGGTCGACGCGGTGGCCTTGTCCCGTGCGACGCTCCGCACGATCAAGGTGAACCTGTTCTGGGCCTTCTTCTACAACGTGCTGGCCATCCCGGTGGCGGCAATGGGGTTCCTCAACCCAATGCTTGCCGGAGCTGCGATGGCGTTCAGTTCGGTGTTCGTGGTGCTGAACAGCCTTCGGCTGACCCGCTTCAAGAGGTGAAGGAGGACACTACCGAAGGTGTTCAACCCCGTTCATCACCTCAGAATTCACCCCCGATGATGTAGCTCTGGGGCTCCGCCTTTGCAAAAATAGTGCCGCAGCTCGGATGGGCCCAGATCCGGGAATCTCGGGGGAGTTTCCAGAGGATACAGCCGGTGGCTCGGGGGTCTACTGGCGGGGCTGGCCGGCGCACTTGATGGCCGAGGCGGTGCAGCCTCGGCCATCAACCTGTTCGGGTGCCTTTCGGACCCTGATCTTGTCATACCACCTGCGCGAAGTGCGCCGTCTGAGGGCTTTGGTGCCTTTGCTGGATTTGGTGGGGGTTGTTGAGGGGTGGCTGGGGTCGGGTGGGGTGACGTGGACGTGGTCGTTGAAGTTAGCTCTTTCGTCACCCCGGGATTCACCCCGATTGGGTAGCGGGGTGGGGTCGGCGTTTGTAATAATAGTTGAAAGGGATCGTAATAGGTTCCATGATTCGGGAATCTCGGGGGAGTTTCTTAAGGATCAATGTAGTCG
>JAGXHS010000196.1 GCA_024636075.1 Propionibacteriaceae bacterium | reverse complement strand
GTGCACCTACGACCAGCTCGAGGAGCCAGTCAGCTACAACCTGGCCGATGTCCTTGGCGGTGCGTGACGGGCCTGGTGGCGCCCTGCGAATCAGCCCTTCCAATGCCTTCGGTTCACCGATGCTGACCGAGCCATCACCTTTCTCAGGGCGCTCGGGTTCGTCGAGCGCCTGACCGTGCGCGATCCGGATGACCCGAGCATCGTGCAGCACGCGCAGTTCTGGTGGCGCGACAACGGCGGCATCATGTTCGGCTCGGATCGTGACGGGGGTGTCGGCCCGGCCACCGGAGTCGGGTGCTGCAACATCGTCGTCGCTTCCGATGAGGAGGTGGACGCGACTCTCCAAGGCGCGTTGGTAGCTGGTGGCACCCCGCTCAACGACGTCAACGAACCGCCGCACGGTGGCCGCAATGTTGCGGTGAGCGACCCGGAGGGCAACATCTGGAACATCGACTCCTCTACCCGGGGCTGTGAGACGCCGCAGCGTCCGTGGAGCTGTCACAGGGGCTTCAGTGAAGCGTGGCGACTGTGCCCGGTCGCGCAGCTGAGTAGGATTCCAGCGACATGCAATCCAACCTCGGAGACACCTTCAGCCCCAGACGACGCCTCGCCGTGATCATCACGCTTGGGATGCTGACCGGCCTCGGACCGTTCACGATTGACCTCTATCTGCCAGCGTTCCCGGTACTCAAGGCAGAACTCCTGCTCAGCGACGCTCAGGTGCAGGCGACATTGTCAGCCACCACGATCGGGTTTGCTGTCGGCCAGTTGCTCGTCGGTCCGATGAGTGACCGCCTCGGTCGGAAACGCCCACTGGTGGCGATGACGACACTGCACGTCCTCGCCTCAATCATGGTGGCCAACGCATCCGGTTTGGGATTCCTGACGGCGATGCGGTTCCTTCAGGGGTTCGGCGCCGCGGGCGGTGCGGTGGTCGCGATGGCGATGGCCAGAGACCTGTTCTCAGGTCGTGGGTTGGTGTTGATGCTGTCCCGGCTGGCGCTGGTCACCGGACTCGCGCCGATCGTGGCGCCCCTTGTCGGATCATGGATGGTGCAGTTCCTCAACTGGCGTGGCGTGTTCTGGGCGCTGGCCGTCTATGGAGCCACCGTCATCGTGTTGGTGTGGCGTCATGTGGTGGAGACGAGGCCCCCTCGCGAACGCACCACCGGCGGTTTCGGCGAGCTACGTGCCGCCTATCGGCGGGTGCTGAGTGACAGATTGTTCGTCGGAGTGATGCTCACGGCGGCCGCCGCTTTCGGCGGACTGTTCTCTTACGTCTCCACCTCGTCGGTGCTCTTCCAGGAGGTGTACGGCCTTTCTGCGACCTCGTTCGGAACGATCTTCGCGATCTGTTCTTTCGGTGTCTTCGTTGGTGTCCAGGGTGGCAGCCGAATCGGATATCGCGTGGGACCGCAATGGGTGTTGGCCATGGCGACGGCGCTGATGGTCGTTGCCGCCACCGCACTGATGATCATCGGCAGCACCACCACCCTTGGTCATTGGGCACTGGTGCCTGCGATCTTCACGTACACGATGGGTTTCGGCGCCTGCATGCCGAATTCCCAGGTGCTCGCTCTGAACAACCATCGTTCCGATTCGGGAACCGCCGCATCGATGCTTGGCGCACTGAACATGCTGTCAGCGGCAGCCGTGGGACCACTGATCGGCCTGGTGCCATTGACGAGTGTGGTGCCGATGGCCTTCTCGATGCTGGTGTGTGCGTCACTCGCCGTCGCCGCGCTCTGGTTGGTGGCACGACCCCGCAGCATCGCCATTGACCTCGCCTGAGCGACCGGTCACTCGGACTGGCCGACACGCGTTCTGGGCGCTCACGCGTTCTGGCGGGCCTGGTACTTTGCAGTCTCCTCGCGTCGGGTGTAGATCGCATCCCACACCGGGGCGTTGTCGATACCGACCCGCCGCGGCTCGAAGACCGGATCCTTGCCGGACTTGCGCTGCTCGACGTAGTCACGGAAGACCGCGACCGCCTTCCTGGTCAACAGCAGGAGTGCGAACAGGTTGATCCAGGTGTAGAGACCGACGCCGATGTCGGCCAGGCTCCAGGCGAAGTCGGACGAACGGAAGGCACCCAGCAGGATCGACAGTGCCAGCACCACCCGCACCACGTTGATGACCTTCTTCTCGTGCCGCGACTTGCGCAGGATGTAGGCGACATTGGTGTCGCTGTAGAAGCCGAACGAGAGCAAGGTGGTGAAGGCGAAGAAGAACATCGCAATCGCGATGAACGACGACCCCATGCCGGAGAAGGTGGCGTCGATGGCCGCCTGGGTGTAGGCGGGGCCCGCATTCAGATCGGGGACGTACTCGACGATATTCGTGCCGTCGGGGCCCACGACGTTGTAGCTGTTGGTGACCAGGATCATCAACCCCGTGATGGTGCAGACGAACAACGTGTCCACGTACACCGAGAATCCCTGGGCCAGCCCCTGCTTGACCGGGTGTGAAACCTCGGCAGCTGCGGATGCCTGGGCGCCGGAGCCGGTGCCGGCCTCCGAAGAGTAGATGGCGCGCTTCACACCCCACATGATGATCGCGCCCAGCATGCCGCCGAACATCGCATCCTGGCCGAATGCGCTGCTGAAGATCAGCGAGAACATCGCCGGCACGGCGGACGCGTTCATCGCCAGGATGACCAGTCCGAGCAAGATGTATGCCGCTGCCATGAAAGGCACTATGAACCCACACACCTTGCCGATCCGCTTCATCCCTCCGAACACCACCAGAGAGAACAGCACGGCAACCAGTGCGCCGGTGATCCGCGGATCGATGCCCCACGCGTTGTCCACCGACGCCGCGATGTTGAACGACTGGATGGACGGTCCACTGATCGTGAAGGCGAACACCGCTGCCACCGCGTACACCATGGCGAGCCACTTCCAACCGATGCCCTTGGCGATGTAGTAGGCCGGGCCACCGCGGTACTCGCCGTTGATCTCTTCCTTCCACACCTGAGCCAGCGACGACTCCACCACCGCGATTGCAGAACCGACGAACGCCGTCACCCACATCCAGAAGAGCGCTCCCGGTCCGCCGAAGTGGATGGCCGTCGCGACGCCGGCGATGTTGCCGACTCCGATTCGTCCAGCGAGCGCCATCGCGAACGCCTGGAAGGAGGAGACACCCTGCTGGGAGTCGCCGCCCACCACGAGCTGTTTCGCCATGTCTCCGACACGAACGATCTGGGGTGCTCTCAGAAGTACGGTGAACAACACTCCCACTGCGAGAATGAAGATGATCATCGGGGTGCTCCACAGGAGCTCCACCAGTCGTCCTGTCACAGATTCCAGCATCGACATGCCTCCCCTGGCATTGGGCGATCTTCTTTGCTGACGGCCGTCCTTGCTGACGGTCGTCGCCACGTTCCCTCAGACCCGCCAGCCCGAGGGACGGCGAACGTTCGGTCAATCTATCGGGACATGTCCAAGGTGGCTTGGCGAACCGAAAACCTGATGGCAGTTTTCGATCGAAGTCTCAGCGATCAGGCCCATCGTCGCTCAGGTCACCGCCGGGGCGTTTGTTGGATTGTGCCGGCTTGGTGGCAGAGCTTGCCGAGCTTGCTGAGCGACTGCGGCGACCCTTCCTGGGCGACGCTGGGGGCGGGGGAGTGATCGGCAGGAACATGGTTTGCTGCGCGTCAGGTTCGGCCAGGGCAATCTGTTCCTCGGCCAGTTTCTCCCGGGTTTCCTCGACCAGGCGCTCGCGATCCTCAATCGACGGTGCCGTGGTGGGTTCGGGTTCGAGTCGCACACGCGGCAGAGCGTACGGGGCCTCGGTCTGCAACCAGCAAACCAACTGTTCGCGCACGTCACAACGCAGGTCCCACAGGTTGCTGGCGGTGGTGGCCGAGACCACCGCGCGTATCCGCACGATCTGCCCGGTGCTCTCGGTCACCTGCAGCCCGACCGAACGCCCGTCCCAGAGCTCGGATGCCTCAACGATTCGCCGCAGCTGCAGTCGCATCGCCTCCACCGGAACGAGCCAGTCCAGATCGATCTCCACCGTGCCCAACAGTTGGGGAACCTTGCGCGTCCAGTTCTCGAATGGTGTCCTGGTGAAGTACGTGGACGGCAGCACCAGACGGCGGTCGTCCCACGACCGCAGCACCACATAGTTCAGGGTGATCTCGTCGATGGTGCCCCAGATGCCCTCCGCAACGACCACATCGCCCACACGAATCGCATCAGTCATCGCCAGCTGGATTCCCGCGAATATGTTCGACAGCGTCGACTGTGCGGCCAAGCCGGCAATGATCGAGGCCACACCGGCGGAGGCGAACAGGCTGGTCCCCACCAGACGGAAACTCTGGAAAGTCAGCAGCGCACCGGCGATGGCCAACACCCACACCAGAGCGATTACCACGCGGCCGATGACCGACATCTGGGTCTTGACTCGCCTTGCATGGGGCGTGTCGTCCATGTTGGTGACTCGATCGAGGACCGCATCCCGTACCGCCAGCACGATGCCGGTGAGCAGGTAGGCGGTGGCCAGGATCATCACGATCAGGAAGCCGTGCATGTAGGTGCCCCGCCACGACAACTCGAAACCCTGCACGGTCGAACTGGTTCCGTAGGAGATCGCCAGACCGATTCCCAGCAGGATCAGGACCACGCGTTGCGGATGCTTCAATCTGTCAGAGATGAAGCTCAACCGTCGACGCCGGCGGATGACGATTCGCATCGCCACCGAGATCACGGTGGAGAGCAGAAGGGCCACCAACAGACCTCCAGCGGCATACAGAGCCACCGTCAAGTTGTCCAGGGCTTGTCGCTGAGTGTTTTGATCCACACCCATGAGACTAATCGGCTTTGGGCGAGGTGTGAAAGATGCAACCGGTGCGAAGTATCGGGTACTCTGGCACGGCCGCCGGTCGGCATGCGGATGTAGCTCAATGGTAGAGTCCCAGTCTTCCAAACTGGCTACGCGGGTTCGATTCCCGTCATCCGCTCGTTTGCCCCGGTAATCTGCCGTTGGCTTGGAGTTATGCCTTGTCGAGCTTGGTTTGGTGTCCTTACCCTTGTTGCATATCTATGCACGTCTAGTCTTATGCTAGCATGAGAACGGTACGAAAGTACCCCAGACTTCACTGGAAAGTCTTGGTCTCATGTCTTGGGGGTGCCACC
>JAGXHS010000015.1 GCA_024636075.1 Propionibacteriaceae bacterium | reverse complement strand
TACAGCCCCAAACAGCCGGATCTGAACTGGGAGAACCCGGCGGTGCGTCATGCCGTCTACGACATGATGAACTGGTGGGTCGATCGTGGGGTCGACGGTTTCCGGATGGACGTCATCAATCAGATCTCGAAGGCGTTGCCACTCGAGGACGGTCCGGTGGCAGTCGGGCAGGCGCTGTCCTTCGACTCCAGCGTCTTCACGGACGGCCCCCGTCTGGATGAGTTCCTGCAGGAGATGCACCAAGAGGTTCTGGCCGGCAAGAATCTGATCACCGTGGGGGAGATGCCCGGAGCGACGCTCGACGACGCCCGCAGCTACACGGCCGAGGCCAACGAAGAGCTGAACATGGTCTTCCAATTCGAGCACGTCGGTGTGGATGAGCAACCCGGCAAGGGAAAGTTTGCGCTGAAGCCGCTGCACTTGCCCGACCTGAAACACAGTCTGGCGCGGTGGCAGTACGCGATGGCGGAGTCCGGGTGGAACTCGTTGTACTGGAACAACCACGACCAGCCGAGGATCGTCTCCCGATGGGGGGACGACTCCGATGAGTTCCGCGTCTTGTCAGCCAAGACGCTCGGCACTGTCCTGCACATGCTCAAGGGAACCCCCTACGTCTACCAGGGCGAGGAAATCGGCATGACGAATGCCTATTTCACCAGCATCGATCAGTACCAGGACATTGAGGCGGTCAACTTTCACGCTGAGGCGCTGCAGAGTGGGCTCGACGAGGCCGAGGTGATGATCGGACTGCAAGTGAAGGGTCGTGACAACTCCAGGACCCCGATGCAATGGGACGACAGCGAGAACGCCGGCTTCACGACGGGGAAACCGTGGCTACCGGTTACTCACAACCACCAGCAGGTGAATGTTGCCGAAGCGGTGGCCGATCCTGACTCGGTCTTCCACCATTATCGGCAGTTGATCCAGCTGCGACATGACGAGGCCGTGGTCAGGGACGGGACGTTCGAGTTGCTCCTGGCAGAGCACGAGCAACTCTTCTGCTACACCCGCACCTTGTCAGGGCAGAAGTTGCTGATCCTGGCGAACATGTCCGGCCGAACGGTGGAGCTGCCCAGCGAGGTGGACGTCGATGATGATTCCGAGATCCTGCTCGCCACCCACCCGGACCGGTTGGCCGGAAGGCTGCGCAGTTGGGAGTCGCGGATTATCCGCATCCTCTGACCGGACGAATGATGCGCGGCACGGTTGGCGTCAGCGAACCTCGTCCAGATCGTCGGCGGCACGCTTGGCACGAGAAAGGGCGCCGCGGTCGTTGATGTCAGCCGTGACGCCGTTCTTTCCCCTTTCAAAGGAGGCCTTCAAGGTGTCGACGGTTGCCTTGGCTTCCTCGATGGTCTTCTTGGGGAGACCCAATTTGCCCATCTGACCCTTGCCGATCAGGGCGAAGATGCCGGCCATGATCAGCAGCACGATCGCCATCAGGGCGAAACCGAGGGTGAGGCTGGGAATGGCCTTCCATTCCAGGCCGTTACTGAAGATCAGTGAGAGACCGAAGCCCCCGGCCACGAAGAGAAGCGACACGGCGTTGAGCGCCAAGTAGCCCGCACCACCGAACAGGCCACCGCCGATGCCGGCATGCTTGGCCATCGGCTGCAGTTCAGCTTTCGCCAACGCGATGTTGTCCTGGACCAGCTGGTTGCCATCCGTCTTGAGATTCTGAATGATCTCGCCAGCTTGAACCCTTGCCATGGTTGCTCCTTCAGCGCGATGGGGGACGTGTCGTCGACGTCTTTCCACCTCAGAGCCTAACGGGTCACGTCAGAGCCTAACGGGTCACGTCGGAATTGGCTCGCTTCGCCTCGTCCGCATCAGCTTGCTCCTTCTTCTTGCTGCGGCGGCGCAGGGTGAATCCGCCGGCAAGTGCCGCAACGACCGAAGCGATCAGGACCGCTGCCTTCGCCTCTTCGACCAGTGCCTCATCGCCGGGGAAGGCCAGTTCACTGGGCAAGAGGGCGACCGTGAACCCGATGCCGGCCAGCTGTGCGACACCGAACACATCGCCCCACTGGATCCCCCGCCCCAGTTCGGCGGATGTGAAGTGAGCGGTCAGACGGGCGCCGAGGAAGACTCCGATCACCTTGCCGAAGAAAAGGCCGAACATGATGCCGAGCGGCACCGGATTGGTGAAGACGGCCGTCAGTGCTTCACCACTCAGCGTGACGCCGGCTGCCATCAGGGCGAAGATCGGCACCACCAGCCCGGCCGACCATGGTTCGATGCTGTGCAGCCAGCGATCCACCGGGTCATCCAATTCGTCCTTCTTGGTCCAGGTCACCAGACCGAGCAGAACACCGGCGATCGTGGCGTGGACGCCGGATTGCAGCATCGCCCACCAGGTGACGAGGCCGATCACCAGAAACACCCAGTCGTTGTTGATGCGTCGCCGTTGCAGGAACCAGAACAGCGCAACCCCGACGAGGGCAGCGCCCAGCCAGGTGAGTGCGATGTCGGTCGAGTAGAAGACCGCGATCACCAGGATGGCGCCGAGGTCGTCAACGATCGCCAGGGTCAGCAGGAAGGCGCGCAAGGCGTTGGGAAGCCGTGACCCGACGATTGCCAGCACCGCCAGCGCGAAGGCGATGTCTGTCGCCATCGGGATGGCCCACCCGTGCAGTTGGCCGTCCCAGATCGTGTTGAAGGCCACGAAGATGCCGGCGGGGACCATCATGCCACCCAGGGCGGCGGCGATGGGAACCATCGCATCCGCAGGTCTGGACAGGGAGCCCTCGACGAATTCGCGCTTGAGCTCCAGGCCCGCCACGAAGAAGAAGATGGTCAGCAGGCCGTCGGCCGCCCAGTGCGCCAGGGAGAGCGGTCCCAGCTCGATGTGCGCGAAGTGCTGGTAGGTCTCGCCCGGCAGGTTCGCCCAGACGAGGGCGACCACTGTGGCGACCAGCATCAACAAACCACCGGTGGTCTCACCGCGGAGAATGTCGGACAGGTGGAGTTCGTTGGCCCCTGAGGCGGGTGAGAACAGGCGAATGCGGCGCTTTTGCATGTCGGTCCTTCCGAATCGTCTGGGTGAGAGGAACCGACGCGGAGTCCGGACCCACGTTCTGACCCGGCACACTCTAGCAATCGCTCCCGCTGGACGAAACCAACGCGACTTAGAGTGGGATGACCAACCCGGTGTCGTTGATCTGAATCGGTGCCGTGAGTTCCGCGTGATCGACGTGCGCGCGCCAGCATTTCAGCTGGTAGGGCAGCTTCAATGTGTCAGAACCTGAAGCTGATTCGTCATACAGTCGGCCGACTGCCAGCAGGAACTCCTCAAGTTCCTCCCCGTCCAGACGACGGGCGCCGGAGCTGTTCGCTGCCATTGACAACAGACCGGACCGACTCATCGGCACCCACACCCGGAAAGATTTCCGTTCGCAGCTCGGAAAGTACTTGCTCGCCTCCAGTGCCGTCACGGAGTCGTCACCAAAGGTGCGACTCATCGCCTCCTCGTCCAACGAGCGCATCAGGCTGATCAATCGGCGCACCCAAGGGACCGAGTCGTCGCGCACCAGGTAGCTGACGCAGGCACGTCCGCCAGGTTTCAACACGCGCGCCATCTCCGAGAGCACCAGGCCGGGGGCGAACTTGTGGAACACCTGGTGAGCCGTCACGGCGTCGAACTGGCACGGATCGAAGGGTAGCGACTCAGCCTCGGCAGCCACCGCCTCCAGACGGACGTCGGTGGCGAGCTGGGAGATCGTGTCGAAATCCTTGTCGATGGTGAACACCCGATGCTGGTCAGCGGCCAACATTTTGGGCAGGGCAGATGAGCCGCCCAGATTGAGCACCCGGCTCGGTCGGGAACCAACCAGCCAAGTGAGTGCTGAACGCGGGAAACGGGCGTTGTTCATGACCAACTCAAGATGCTCCAGACGCGAGGGGTCGATGATGCAGCGTATCGCAGGTGAGCGATCGCGACGCATCAGTGGTGTCGAGGTCTTCCACTGCCGGAGAAACCCTGTCCACAATTCCGGCGATGGATCGCCAGTCAGGTTGGTCGTCCTGCCACCAAGGGGACATGAACAGCCCGAAGGCAGTCCTGCTGAGCAACGATCCGCAGGTTGTGGAGTGGGTGCTCGCTGCAGCCTCGGCGGCCAGCACCCAGGTGGAGACCGTCTCCGATCCGGAGTCGATTCGGAGACACTGGCGCATCGCACCCGTGCTGCTGGTGGGAGCCGACACAGCGTCAGCGCTGGCCGAACAGGGGTTACCGGTTCGCCCCGACGTTCATTTGGTGGGTCCCCGATGGCAGGAGCTGGCAGCATGGTCCGTCCCCCTGGCTGCGCCCGTGCTTGTCCTGCCCACCCAGTCCGGGATGCTCAGCTCCGTTCTCGAACGCCGACACGACGTCAGTGGCGGGCGTGGTGGTTTGGTGCGGGTGTGGGGAGCCTCCGGTGGGTTGGGTGTCAGCACCCTCACTTGTTGGCTCGCCCACGCTGCACACCGCCGTGGGTTGAGCGCTGCCGCCGTGGAACTGGATCCCGCCGGTGCGGGGTTGGACCTGATCTTCGGGGCCGAACAGAGCGCTGGCTGGCGGTGGGCCGATCTGGCGTCAGCAGCTGGCCACATCGACGGCCTCTCCGGACGGCTCCCGAACGTCGATGGCGTGGAGGTGGTGGCCCATCGAGGAGTCGCAGAGGTTGGCGCGGAGGCCCAGCGGGCGATCGTCGCCGCTCTCAGCCGCAGCCATGATCTCGTGGTCGCCGACTGTGGGCGCAGCGCGTCATCGGTGGGCGATCAATGGCTGAACACCCGAACGCTCCTGGTGGTGGGTGCTGATCTTGCCGGGGTGTCCGCCGCCCGCCGATGCACGAGCCGCCTGCAGCTGGTGGATGCGCAGCTGGTGCTGCGACGGTCCAGGCAGCACACCCTGCCGACAGCGGCGGTGCAGGAAGCTCTGGGTATGCGCTGTGTGGCCGAGGTGAACGGCGACCCCTCGGTGGCACAGCTGGCGATCACAGGCGCACCACCAGGTGCCGCCCGGGCGCGTCGCTACCGACGGCAAGTGGATCAGTTGCTACGGGAGGTGTTGCCAGATGACCGACGAGCAGCTTGAGGTGGTACGGATGCGATTGGCGGTGCTGGGCCGCACGTACACGCCGGCAGACGTGGCGCAGGTGATGCGCGCCATCGGACTCGTCGTCTCGGACGCGTTGCTGTTGCGGTGCCTTGAGTTGCTGAGACGAACCAGTGTGGGGTGTGGGCCGCTGGAGGAACTGCTGAGTCTGCCCGGAGTCACCGACGTCCTTGTCAATGGACCCGATCAGGTCTACCTCGACCAAGGGTGCGGACTGCGCATCACTGATGTGAGGTTTGGCAGTGACGAGCAGGTGCGCCGATTGGCGGTGCGTCTCGCGGCAGCTGCGGGGCGCCGACTGGATGATGCCAGTCCCTGTGTCGATGCGCGCCTGCCGAGCGGCATCCGATTGCATGCTGTGCTGTCCGCATTGGCCGACCCGGGGACATGCATTTCGTTGAGGATCCCGGCCCGCCGTCGATTCACCATTGGTGACTGGCTCGACGCCGGCTCCATTACCGAGGAGTGCGCCGAATTGCTCAGGGCGATCATTGACTCTCGCACAGCCTTCTTGGTGAGTGGCGGCACCGGCTCAGGGAAGACGACCCTGTTGGCGGCGATGCTGTCGTTGGTGCCAGCGGAGCATCGATTGGTGATCTGTGAGGACTCGCGCGAACTGGACCCGGACCACGCGCACTGCATCCGACTCGAGGCTCGCCAGCCCAACGCGGAAGGAACCGGAGCCGTCACCTTGACCCAGTTGGTGCGTCAAGCACTGCGGATGCGTCCGGACCGTCTCATCGTGGGGGAAGTGCGCGGGGCGGAACTGTGCGACCTCTTGTCGGCACTGAACACGGGGCATGAGGGTGGCTGCGGCACGGTTCACGCCAACTCGGTGGCAGACGTGCCAGCGCGACTCGAAGCGCTCGCCGCGCTGGGTGGCCTGGCTCGCGAGGCCACCCAGGCCCAGGTGGCAGCCGCTCTGAAGATCGTGATCCACGTCGCCAGAGCTGAAGACGGGAATCGAAAGGTGAGCGGCATCGGCATCGTGGATCGAAGCCGTGGCGACGTCCGGGTGTTGCCCGCGGTGAGTTTCGAAGGCAAGGACATCGTGGCGGGCGAGGGCCATGCTGAGCTGAAACGGATCCTCCAATGAGCAGTCCGCGGTGACCATCGTGGCCGTGTGCCTGGCAGTGGTGGCGACGCTGTTGCTGTTCGGGAACCCGTCCATGTCGCGGTTGCGGGCACTGCCTGCCGACGGCACGGAAACCCGGCGTTGCGGCATGCCCGTCACACTCGCCCGCGCGTCCGCCGGAGGGGAGACGGGACGGTCCCCGGGATGGCGGCAGTTCGCCGCCATCGGAGGAGCTGCGTGGTTGGTGGCGTGGTTGGTGGCTGGAAGCGAAGCAGTCGCACCGACGCTCGCCGGAGCCACTCTGTGTGCCGGTGGCTGGCGGTTGGCGCGCCTTCGTGTCTGGCGTCGACGTGAGGCGGAACACCGGGCCAGCAGTGTCCGGGCGGCGGAGTTGGTGGCGGGTGAATTGCGCATCGGACGGATTCCGGCACAGGTCTTGGCGAGCGTCGCCGAGGAATGTCCGTCGTTGGAGCAGGCAGCTGCGACCCAGGCGATAGGTGGCGATGCTGCCGGCGCGATGCGAGCGGCGGCCAGCACACCAGGCGCCGAAGCCCTGGGGCAGCTGGCGATGGCGTGGGAGCTGTCGGAGCGGACGGGGGCGCCGATTGGTGACCTGGTGATCCGGATCGCTGACGGTATGCGGGCCGACGAGGTGGCCCGGGGGGCTGTGCTGCAGGAGCTTGCCGGACCCCGTGCCAGCAGTCGGATGATAGGCCTACTTCCGGTGATCGGAGTACTGATGGGCATCGTGGTGGGTGCCGATCCACTCGGCTTTCTCTTCGGCACTCCGTGGGGCCAAGCCTCCTTGCTGGCTGCTGCGAGTCTCGAGGTGATCGGATTGCTGTGGATCGAACGTCTGATCGATCAGGTGGATCGGGGTGCCCGATGATGATCTGGTGTGCAGTCGTCCTTGCGGCCGGGGGAGCCTGGTTGTTGGCGTCACCGGACCCGAGCCGTCGGCGTCTGCGGGGGATGGCACTCTTCGACGGGGCGGCTCCAGCCGAGGCCCGGGGCGGTCCACTCCTTGGCGCCCGTTCGATGTTGTCCGAGCTCGCCCAGCAGCGTGAACTGCTGGCGCTTCCGGTGGCCGCAGGCTGTGCCTCTGGAGCTCTGGTCGGGTCGGTCACTCTCACCGGGTGGCTGCCGGTGCTGGGTTCGGTGCTCTGTGGCGGAACTGTTGGAGGGTGGGTGGCAAAGCGCCGGGAAGCAACCCGCGGCCGGGATGAGCAACGCCGAAACCGAATCCGGCTGCCACTCACCCTGGAATTGCTTGCCGGTGGACTCACCGCCGGAACGCCGCTGCGGCTGGCGGTGTCCGAAGTCTCGCGGGTGTGTGATCCGAGCACCGGTGATGTTTTGCGTCAGCTCACGGCGAGCGTCGAGGTCGGCGTGTCCGATGAGGTGGCGTGGCGCTCGCTCGTCGCCGACCCGGTCTGGGGAGATGTCGCGCGGGATGTGTCGCGTGGTGTGGCCAATGGGTCTGCACTCGCGGATTTGCTGCGGCGACATGCTGCAGAAGCACGCGATGTGTGTCAGCAGGAAGCACTGTTCAGTGCGCGACAAGTGGGTGTAGCTGCGGTGGTCCCGCTGATGGTGTGCTTCCTGCCGGCATTCCTGTTGACCGGGGTTGTGCCGATCATCGGTGGGCTGCTGGCTGACCTGCTGCGATGAACCGTGACTGGCCGAGAATCACTGGCCGTCACACGCCGCTCAGGTGCAGGGTTCCCAACCTGTGGACCGCTTTGACCAGCAGGATCACGCCCAGGCCAGCTTCCAGGTAGAGCAGGGTGCGCGCCGGCGGCAGATAGCGCGAAGGGTCCAAGCTGACGAATCCCACCCGAGCGATCCACGTCGCCGTGGTGCCCACGATGCTGATCGTGACCAGACAGCTCACCGCCAACGCCACCAAGGCTCTCCGTGTGGCGCCGAGTGAGATGGCGGCGGCTGCCACGATTGCACCTGTCGGATCGAACCCAACCAGCCCCGCCGCCGTGATGGTGAGCACGTCCGACCAAGTCATGTCAGAGGTCGAGTGATCTCGTCGGGGAGGTTTTCACGACTGGAGTGCGTCGATCCCGCCCGTGCAACAGCCACGCGGCCAGAACGCCGCCGGCGGCACCTCCCAGGTGTCCTTGCCAGCTGACTCCGCTACTCACCGGCAGAATGCCTGCGAGCATGCCGCCGTAGAAGAACAACACCACGAGTCCGATGACGATCTGCCACACGTTGCGGGTGAATATTCCGCGAACCAGGACGTAGGTCAACCAGCCGAAGATGACCCCACTGGCGCCGCCAGTGATGGTGCCGGTGGCGCTGAACAGCCACGCGGCCCCACCGGAAGTGATCGTTGTGGTGATCGTTGTGATGACCCATCGCAGCACTCCTCCGATCAACACGATCGTGCCCAGGACGAGAAAGGGCAGCGAGTTGCCGATGAGATGGTCCCAGCCGTAGTGCACCAAGGGCGCCGTGGCCAACGATCCCAGGTCTGCGGGATCACGGGTGGTGATGCCCCATGTGTCCAGGGCATTGCCAGTGAGCTGGTCGACCAGCTCGAGCAGCCAGAGCACCGCGAGCATCGTTGTCACGGTCAGCAGAGCGCCTGTCGGTGTCGTCACCCGTTCGCGCAGTGTGCGTCGTGGTGGCCGGGTTGCCAAGCTTGAGGTCATGGACCAAGTGTGCCGGGTCCGTCCAACCATCGTTGCCGCGGTGGACCTGAGCCCCTTTGCGTGGCGGGCATCGAATTCGGCTTACGCCGACGATGGCTGCAGCGCACGCTGGGCACTGGGGGCGGGGACGGTGTGGTGCACCACGAGTTGCGGCGCCATCGCCATCGGGTCATCCTTCTCATTGGCTGGTCCCTGCACTCGCTCGGGCAGTGAGGCTGCGGGGTGCCCGTGGCACTTGCGGTGTCAGGTCTGCGCGCACCGAGACAGTGGCCACGATGTCCCGTGCATCCCCCAGGACGTCGCACGACACCAGTGCTGCGCCATTCCGGGTGGCCAGGCGACTGGCCGCAGCGCACGGGTCCAGCCCTTCAATTCTGGCCGAAACGGCGGCCAGTGCTGCGGTGTCAGCCGCGAGCTGGGCGCGTTGCCGAGCACCCATCCAACCGGTGGCCCACACGCCCACGATGATCGCCATCGTGATCACCAGCAAGGCAGCGGCTGCGAGCACGGTGCCCACGCCGCGCTCCAGGGGTGCTGGACGGTCACTTCTCATGGCCCGACACCGGGCTCCCACGCTGCTACGGCCGAACCACGGACCTCGACCGGCCCGAGACGTCCCCAGCTCAGTTGCCGAGACACCCGCACCGTCACCTGTTCGGGTGTCCTGTGGACGTCGACGACGGATCCGGAAGGGGCCTCCGCGCGGATTCGATCGCTCTGAGCGTCGTCACCGCGGGCAATCTGGCGTGCCATCTGATGCGCCACGTCGGCGCACCGATTCTGAGCTGCCACCAATCCGACCGTCCAACAGCCGAATGCGGCGATCATCGCCACCGCCAACAGCGCCACCGCCAGTTCTGAGGTGACCATGCCTCTGGGCTGAGCGGCAAGGCTCCGGATGTCCGGGGGTGTGGCTGCCACCCCGGGTGGGGCCACGCCCCCGGACATCGTCACAGCATTCCGCTGATCTTGCCGATGATGCCCACGACAACCTTGAGCAGGATGGAGAAGAAGGCGTTGTCGTTGAACACCTTCAGCAGCACCAGCGCGAGCGCCACCGCGGCGAGGATGCCGACGGCGTACTCGGCGGTCGCCATGCCCCGTTCGGTCCGCCGCTGCCGGACGGCGGTGCAGCAGTCGCTGGTCTCGTCGCGTTGTCGTCGTTGACCGGTCTGAATGATCTCTGACATGTGGGTTCCTTCCCGTGCCAGCGCCTCGGCGCCCGACCCCCGTTGGGTCACCGTCATGATGTCCGGCTGGTTCGGTCCGGCGCGGAGAGCTGCATCGGTTTGTGGACGGGCATCCCGAAGTGGTGGACAGGCCTGTGGCCGGCAACATCGGGACCGCAGCGCGGGCGGGTCTAGACTGGAAAGAGAATCAACGTGCCCCGGGGTCGGTGAAAATCCGAACCGGCGGTGACAGTCCGCGACCCGCGGGATCAGCTGCGATCAGCTGTGACTTCGGTTGACTTGGTGGAATTCCGGGACCGACGGTGAAAGTCCGGATGGGAGGCGCACGGCGATGCGCTGTGCCGCACTGTGTTGCGGATGGTGTCTCGTGTTGCACCCCCGGTCCACGCTGGACCGAGAGGAGTGACGACACCGTGCCGAGATCGACGATCCGTCCGCAGAATCGCGTCGGGTCCACGCTGCGCCTGCTGGCGCCGCTGGTCTTGGGTGCTGTGGTGCTGATCGGATGGCAGCTGAGCGTCACAGTGGGGGTGGTACCGCCCACAATCCTCCCGTCGCCGATGGCCGTGCTCCAGCGGTTCATCACCGAGATCACCGGCGGGCAGCTGGTGATGCGGACTGCGGTGACTGTGGGTGAAGCTGCTCTGGGTTGTCTGGTCGCCTTGCTCGTTGCCCTGCCGCTGGGATACCTGATCGCTCGCAACGGGGTGGTCGAAGCGGCCACGAATCCCTTCTTGGCAGCCTCACAGGCCATTCCGGCGGTGGCGCTCGCTCCTCTGTTGGTCCTGTGGGTCGGTTACGGGCTTGCTCCGGTGGTGCTGCTCTGCGCCCTGTTGGTGTTCTTTCCCCTGGTGTTGACGGCGGTGTTGGGGCTGCGCACGCTTGATCGAGATGTTCTGGAGGCCGCCCAGTTGGACGGCGCGGACGGCTGGCAGTTGTTGCGCCACATCGAGTGGCCACTCTCACTGCCCGCGGTCCTGACCGGGATCCGCAATGGCTTCACCTTGTCCATCACCGGAGCCGTGGTCGGCGAACTGGTGATGGGCGGCACCGGTCTCGGCATGGTGCTCAGCGTCCAGGGGTCCTCCGGCGACACCGTCGGGTTGTTCGCGACCTTGTTGACACTGGGCCTGCTGGTGGTGCTGATCTTC
>JAGXHS010000195.1 GCA_024636075.1 Propionibacteriaceae bacterium | reverse complement strand
CCTGCGTGCGGCCACTGTGGTTCGCACAACCTGTAGGAGCCACGGGGCGGTCAACAAATACACACACAGGCACCGAAAGGACCCATCCGACCAAGACCAGCACCCGACTGCGCGACGTCACCATCCCGCCCCACCTGCCGTCAATGGTCAGCGACGATCTGGACTGGCACGTCGCCAAACGGGCAGACGCCCTGCTGTTCGCCGACCGGGAAGGGCGGAACCTGCGACCCTCCGAGTTCCAGCCGCCCTGGCGCGCCGCTCGGGCCGCGGCAGGCAGGGAGGACCTGAAGTTCCAGCACCTTTGCCACACCGGCGCGGTCCTCGCTGCTCAGTGAGTGCCACGCTCGCCGACCTGATGGGTCCGCTCGGGCACACCGCCCCCGCCATGGCCATGATCTACCAAACACACTGCTGCCGACCGGGACCGCCTCATTGCCGACCGCCTCTCCCAAGTTGCCCTCGGCAATCAGGCATCGAACCCTTCGAGCTGCTGGCTGTGGCTGGCTTGCGGAGCGAAGTCCCGCACGTCGTCGTGAGGTCAGATGGGTTAGAGCTCGGTGCGATTCCACTTCCAGAAGGCGACGACAATGAAGATTCCACAAGCCACGGCGGTGACAACAACGGCTCCTGGCGCGGTTACTGGCTGGCCGGTGATGATCGCACTGGTGACAGACATGTCGGCCTCGTTGGTGGCCACGACGAGCGCCCACGGGAGGATCGAGCCCAGCCCGGGGATTCCCGTGATCAGTTGTTGCCCGAAGGCGAACGCGAGCGGGATGGCGATGACCGGCCCGGCGGAGTCGAACAGGGTGCCGAGCATCAAGGTGAGTGTCAGGTAGAACAGAAGGTTCAGCGCGGCAACGGACGCTCCGAGTGCGAACCGAGGTACCGATGTCTCGATGCCGGCCAGGGTGAACTGCAGGAGCAGAACCGCCGATGGGATGGCGATCATGGTGGCAATCACTCCGACCGCGTTGGGCACGAGCTTGGAGAGCATGAACGCCTCGCGGGAAGCCGGCTTCGACAGCACCCATGCCGCGGTGCCGCTGCGCTTCTCCCCGACGATGGCTTCTTGCATCAGGATGGCCACCGCGATCGCGCCGAACATCGTCATCACGCCGTAGAGCGTGAACACGTCCGGACCGTCCGCGGCGTCACCCCACACCACAGCCGCCATCGACCCGTTGATGATGCCCGTCCACAAGAGAGCCTGCGCCCACCACTCCTTGGTTCTCCACCACGAGCCGAAGCCGGCGCGCATCAGCGTCGGCAGTCCGGCACGCCACCCGCGCTCGTTCAGGGGATGAAGCGCTGCAGTCCCGTCCTCAGTCATCAGTCGGCCCACCCTCGACGAGGTCGACGAAGATCTGCTCCAGCGTGGCTGAGGGTCTGGTGAACTCCTTGACGATGAGGGCTTCATCGGCCAGCAAGACCCGCTGCAGTCTCGCCGCCGCGACCTCAGCATCCGTGACAGTGATGCGCATCCGCGCGGAGGATCCGCCGCCGTCGACAGTCACCTGAGAGACCCACAGCTCGTCCAGCAGCGCCGTATGCGCCCGTTCGACATCGCCCTCGACCACAACGGTGAACACCGAGTCCGAACCACCGCCCAACACCTCGTGCAGTGGTCCCTGGATGATGATGCGACCATTCTTGAGGATGCACACCATGTCGCTGACCCGCTGCACGTCATCGAGGATGTGCGTGGAGTAGAACACCGTCGACTTCGTCCGGAACTGCTCCAGGATCGCCAGCACATCCCGGCGTCCCAACGGGTCCAGGGCGGCCGCCGGTTCATCCAGGATCAAGAGATCGGGCTCATGAATCTGAGCCTGCGCGATGCCCAAACGCTGAGTCTCGCCGCCAGACAGCATCCTGATCGGGCGGTCAGCCTTCTGCTCAAGCCCCACCAGCCCCAACATGTCGCTGATCCGGTCCTCCAGCCGGTCCGCCGGGCCGGCGAAGAAGAACCCAGCGGCGAACCGCAACGTCTCCCTGGCAGTCATGCGCGGATAGAAGCGTGGTTCCTGCGGCAGGTATCCGATGCGGCGCCGCACCTCCGGGCTCTCCCTGACGATGTCCAGACCGAAGACGCTACCGGACCCGGATGTCGGACGGATCAGGCCGAGCAGCATCTTCATCGTCGTGGTCTTGCCGGCACCGTTCGGACCAAGGAACCCGAAAACCGAATGCCGTGGAACCCGCAGATCGATCGAGTCAACCGCATTCGACCCCTCGTAAGACTTCGTCAGCGCCGATGTCCGCAAAACCAGATCAGACTCATCCACCGGTACAGCCCTCCCGTCCAGCGGACATTGAGTCCACGCACGTCACCCTAGCGACGCAGGTCAGCAGACGCTATCCCTCGACGTGAACTGGCTGGCCCCGCTGGCTCCTCAGATCGGGCGGGACGGCAGCCCGTTCGCGAGCAACCTGGTCGGGGGATACTCAGCGCTGGCGGCGTACCGGGTCGTGCAGCAGCACGGCGGGACCCTGGAGGACACCGCGAGGTTCCTCAACCAAGTTCATCAGGGCCGAGATGGAGGGGACTCCCAAGCCGCTTCGTGCCGCGATGAAGTGGTACATGTTCAGCGGGCTCCGTCGACGGCAGCTCGAGCGTGGGGCGCGGCGTTCCCAGGAGCGGCGCTACCCGGGGGATTGGGTGCTGGAGGTCGTGCCGAGCGACGGCCAAGACTTCGATCTCGGCGTCGACGTCACCGAGTGCGGCATCGTGAAGTGCCTGCACGCCCAGAACGCCGACGAGTTGACGCCCTACCTGTGCGAGTGGGACTACATCATGTCCGAGGTGCTGGGAAACCGCCTGCAAAGGACCAAGACTCTGTCCTGGGGGTGCGACAGGTGCGACTTCCGCAACTCCAAGCACGGCCACACGACCTCCTCCTGGCCGCCACGCTTCGTCGAGCGCAGCTGTGGGCAACCGCAGGCACCACCCAAGGAACCCGTCGCGGCGTCGTGACGACGAGCACGATCCACAGGCACGGGGCGCGCGCGGTCGCCGCCAACTGAGGTGCCGAGCATCTCCTTCTCGCGCTCGTACAGAACGCACTCTCAGTGCCGCGAACCACTTGTTGCGAAGGTCAGGCTTCACTCGCCCAGGGTTGGTAGCGTCCAGCACGTGGAGGGGCGGGAACTGCTGGATGTGATCCGTCGACTTCCTGCGGGTCAGCCGGTGACGAACGAGTACGAGGCGTCAAGGTTACTGGGCGCTGCTCCAAGTGCTGGCTGGGCCAGCCAGAAGGATCACCTCGTAGGCTGGCTATCGGAACTCTCCGGACCCGGCTACTACGGTTGTCGGTCCCGCACCATGAACGCGCGCGCTGCCTACAACCACTCCAGTGCGCACCCGCCCTCCTCTGGCTTGCGGAGGCGTTGGGCGAGAGAATCCGGCCGTTCTCCGTCGCGCGATCGATGCCGTTCGGACGTCATCAAGAAACGCGGCGGTCCAATGCTCCGCAGCTCGCCGCCTACACTCTCCCGAACAGCAAGGTCACTCGCGCGATCAAGGAGCATTGGGCAGCGATTCGCCGAACGTCTACAACTGCCGCAGCGAGCGCGGATGGGGCCCTTCGGGCGGAGGCCGGAGGCTTCAGCTCGCGGTGACCTTGCGGGCCAGATTCGGCCAGTCGATGAGCGCGGCGGCGCCGGTGGCCAGCGCCATCACCAGCGCGGTCCGCGTGTGTGCACAGCGGACACCGCTGGCACGTCTGCGCTCCCCGTGAGCGTAGATGGCCTTCTCGGACCAGATCGTGCCCACGATGGCGGCTGTCGTGGCGCCGAGGGCGAGGGTGGCGCGTGCCGGCCAGGGCAGGTCGACGCGAGGCTCGGACTTGAGATCTCGGGCCTCCGGGAAGACCTGCGGGATCATCGCGGCACCCGCGGCGGTAACGCCCAGGAGCCCGGACTTGATCACGCCCCGGGTCCGGCGACTGCGCACGGCATCCGGTAGGGCGTACCACGTCAGCACCGTCAGGGCCGACACGCCGGCGAATTCGATTCGGCTGGTCCTGCCGTCAGTCATCAGCATGCGAACCTCCCTATCGGGGGAGGCCCATTCTATCCCGAAGAACCCGGGACGAAACGGCCGCAACCAACCCCTGCCACACCGGGATCGGAACATCCGCTCGTGCCGCTATCCGCAGGAGGGAGCGAGACAATGGCTCAACCAGGAAACGACGATAGGTGCTTCTGGAGGCGCGCAGAACCGACGGACTCCGGGCTTCAAGCATGGCCCAGATGGCATCGCAAGAACTCGTCCGACCAAAGAGCCAGATGATCATCCGGCGAACAGGAAGACCGCCACGGCCAGCGAGACTCGGTCAGCCGACGTCAGGATCTCCCGGCCTCGTCGCTGCTGCTGCCGCGAGCCCCGCGATAATGACACCCCGCAGGCATCGAGGCCGGAGGTTGAGACCGTCCGAACCGACGGAGGACATCTGGAATGCCGCTGCCCGCATCGTCGGTGCCTCTGGATTTGCCCCGGAGGGCCCGGGCTCTGGTCTCGTTGCCGATTCCCGCTCAGGCGGGCTTGACGGCCCGTACGAATGCGCAGTTCATCACCTGTCCGGTGAGTGGGTGACCCTCGATGGATTCGAACCCGGCCGTTCGGACCAGCGCCTCGAGCGAGGTCTGGGTCAGGTTCTGCTGCCCCTTCTGGTGCGTCTTCAGTCCCCACCGTGGAAGGTAGCGCCAGATGCTTGCCAGCATTTGCCTCACCGACAACCCCTCGGCGGTCGCATCAGCGATGGTGAGTACCCCGCCGGGGCGCAGCAGCCTGCGGGCCTCGGCCAGGACTGCGGCTGCGTCCGGGACGATGTGGAGCAGGTTCACCATGACCACTGCGTCGGCTGAGCCGTCCGGAAGTCCGGTGGACACCGCGTCGGTCACCCGCACCGAGACGCTCGGCGAGGCGGCGAGTGCTCGCTGGGCCACCTCGACCATGGGCGCCGAGATGTCGGTGGCGATCACCTGGGCGCATTGTGCCGCGTAGGAGCGCGTGTACAGGCCGGCGCCACAGCCGAGTTCGACAAACGATCCCGCCAGGCACAGCGGCGGCTACTTCCGATTGGATGACGCTCACGAGATCGGCGCCCGAGATGTAGGTGTGATCCACGTCATAGGTGTCGGCCAGCTGGCCCAACAGGTGGGAGAGAAGCCCAGCGGTTGACGAAACACACTCCTCTGCCGCGCGAGGCGGTTGTTCAGATGTCGAGCAGGGCGATCTCGAGGTCGAAGGTGAGGACGATGGATCTGGCCAGGAGCTGTTCCTGCTCGCTGGTCAGGAACCCAAGGGTTCGTCCGAGCTGGCTGACCGGGACGGTGAGGACGTTGTCCAGCGAGATCACGCTGTCGTGTTCGAGTCCGTTGGCCGGCCCGACGGGGACCTCACTGCTGAGGCCTTTGGTCGTCGATGTGATCGGGGCGATGGTGACCTTGGTCATCACCGTGCGGGCGGTCTCGCGGGTGAGGACGACAACGGGTCGTGTCTTGTCCAGCCGCGCCAGGCAGATCTCGCGCACGCTAGTCGGCGATGTCGATGTGGCTGGCTGTCCAGTTCACGAGGGAGTCGAGGTCATCGGCAGCGCCCCGCCGGCGGAGGATCGCGGCGTCGGCCTCGGCAGCTTGGCGGCGCATCTCACGCTCCAGCGCCGCACTGACCAGCGCGGCACGGCTGGTGGCCTTACCCTCGGCCACGGCCTTGTCCAAGAACGCCACCATCTCTTCGGGTAGCCGGACAGCAATCTGAGTACTCACATCCTCAAGCGTACCAGCCAGCATCCCGAAACGGGATTCACTCTCATGCAGCACCCCGCGCGGGCGGATCATGCAACGAGACTCGTAGTGGATGCAGGCACATCTGGTGAGGGCGACCATGAGGCCTCCGCCGGCGTCGCCGGCATCTCTGAGTTTGGGTCATGACCTTCACCGCACTCCATCGCGCTCTTGGGCTCGTCTCGCAACTGTCGACCGACGAAGGACGGGGGCAACTCGTCTTCCACGTATTTGGTCTGGCGGTGCATCGTCTCGGAGGCGAGGGTAGGCGAACCGTTGTCGTTGAGGTTCCGGTGAGTATCGACGGGCCGCATCTGATCTACAGGAACGACTACTTTGGCGCGGCACAACATCCTGTATTGGCGCATTGGGTGGCACCCTTCGACGTGCTGT
>JAGXHS010000194.1 GCA_024636075.1 Propionibacteriaceae bacterium | reverse complement strand
TTGGTGAACGACTCAAGGGTGGGAGCCAGACCCATACCGGCGAGCAGACCACCGACCACTGCTCCCAGCACCAGTGCCACCACCACGTGCACCCTGGCAAGCGAAAGCCCCAACATCACGAGCACGGCCACCACAACAGCGTTCATATTCACCCCTTCGGTTTCCCGGGCGGGAATCTACGGGTCCGTAGACTCTGCGAACCACCGTGCCCAGCCCTCGACATGGCCCGTCCGGCATACGATGAAGTTTCTGGTCAGAAGTGCCGCACCGGTAATGGAGGGATAGCCAATGCTGCCAATCGTCGGGTCGATTCGTCCGTGGAAAGACCCCGGCCAGGTGTCGATGAACAGGCTCAGAATCCACATCAGCTTCGAGTCGTCCGACCGAGCGCGATTGAACCTGGACGGCGACTGGGAGTTCGAGCTCTTCGACTCGCCGGAGGCCGTTGGGGACACCGTGGTCACCCGTTCGCCGGAGTCCTTGCGCTCGACCGCTGCGCGCAGGGTAGCGGTGCCCGGGAACTGGACGCTGCAGGTCGAGGAAGACCTGCCGCACTACACCAACATCCAGATGCCCTTCGCCGGTCCACCGCCCCGCCTGCCCGAGCGCAACCCGACCGGTGTGTACCGGCGCAACTTCAGCATCGACGGCGAATGGCCCCAACAGCAGACGGTGTTGCACATCGGCGGCGCCGATTCGGTGCACGTCGTCTATCTGAACGGCGAATTCGTCGGCTACGGAACGGACGCCAGACTCCCCAGTGAGTACGACGTCAGTGCCGTGCTGCGTGAGGGCGCAAACGACCTCGTCGTCGTGGTGATCCGCTACTCGGCCCACAGCTACATCGAGGACCAGGACGCCTGGTGGATGGCAGGACTGCACCGCAGCGTGTTCCTGGAATCCCGCCCGGCCGTGCATGTGGCCGATCTGGTCACTGATGGGGACTGGGACCCCGCGAATCGGCTGGGTTCGCTCGCGGTGAGGTGCACGGCCGCGTTCACCGACACACCACTGAGTGGCTACTCGGTCCGGGCACGTCTGGAATTGAACGATGATTGCGTCGTCTCATCTGACGCGACAGCGATTCCGCACGAGTACGCCCGCCCCTACGAGTTCACCGGTCACACCGCGGTGATCAGCTTCGAATCCCTGGAAGTGCAACCATGGAGCGCCGAGAACCCCACGCTCTACACCTGTCGAATCGATCTGATCGATCCACAGCAGAACGTGGTGGAAACCGCCTCACAACGGGTCGGTTTCCGTCGGGTGAGGGTCGATGGGGCGCAACTGCTCGTCAACGGTGAGCGGGTGTGGATCTTCGGAGTCAACCGGCACGATCACAACCCCGATCGCGGAACGGCGATCACAGTGGACGACATCCGGGCTGACCTGGTGGCGATGCGTCGTCACAACATCAACGCCATCCGCACCTCGCACTATCCCAACGACAGTGCCTTCTACGATTTGTGCGACGAACTGGGCTTCTACCTGATCGACGAGTCCAACATCGAGTCACACGCCTACAACTGGCTGATCTGCAACGATCCCACCTTCCGGTCGGCCTGGTTGGAGCGGGGCGCCCGGATGGTGCAACGCGACCGGAACCATCCCAGCGTCGTCATCTGGAGCCTCGGCAACGAGAGCGGCTACGGCGCCAACCACGACGCACTCGCTGGATGGATCAGACATGCAGACCCGAGCCGGCCACTGCACTATGAGGATGCGATCAGGCTGCGTGGCTGGGACGACGGAGGCTTGCTCGCCACCGATCTGGTGTGTCCGATGTACCCCACCATCGACGACATCGCCGCCTACGGTGAGCGTGTGCGGCGCGGTGAGGCGACCCGCCCGCTGATCATGTGTGAGTACAGCCACGCGATGGGCAACAGCAACGGCTCGTTGGCCGACTACTGGGAGGTCATCCGGTCGACCCCGGGCCTGCAGGGCGGCTTCCTGTGGGAATGGAAGGATCACGGGCTGCGACAGCGCCTCGCAGACGGCACCACACGATTGGCCTACGGGGGTCAGTTCGGTGAGGAGCCGCACGACGGGAACTTCGTCGCCGACGGATTGGTGTCGGCCGACCTGGAGCCGCATCCGGCGATGGCAGAGGTGGCCTGGGTGCATCGACCGGTCACCGTGGAACTCGTCGACGACGAGCTGCGGATCACGAACCGTCGGTCGTTCTCCGATCTCGCCGACCTCAACGCCCAGTGGGAACTGTTGGTTGATGGCCAGCTCATCGCCGAGGATGACCTGGCGGTCTGCGGGGTGGCTGCCGGTGCGCAGATTCTGCTGGAGCTGCCAATGGGTGTGCCCTCGGGCGGCGAAGCGTTCCTCACCGTGCGGTGGTTCAGCGCGGCGCCGACCTGGTTCGCCGAAGCCGGGCACTTGGTCGCATGGGACCAGATGCGACTCAGCAGTGCTCCTGACCAACCTCGGCAGCCAGCCGATGCTTCCGACGAAATGTGGAAGAACCCGACCGAACTCTTCGGTGATGGCGTTGTCAGCGAGGCGACGCTGCAGTTGTGGCGGGCCGCGACTGACAACGACGGATTCAAGTTGATGCTTGCGGACGAGGCCGACAGTGCCCTCGGCAGCGAGGCGCTGCAACGATGGATCGACACCGGAGTGGCGCACGATGATCCGGAAGGCCTCGTGCGCCACCAGGCGAGCATCGACTCGACGGCGGATGGTGTCACCGCGCGACATGTGATCGAAGTACCCGACGGGTACGTCGATCTGCCCCGGGTCGGGATCAGCTTCACGGTCGATCCTCGGTTCAGCGAGGTGCGCTGGTATGGACGCGGCCCACACGAGAACTACCCGGATCGCAGATCCTCGGCCATGCTGGGCATCTGGCGGCAGCCGGTGGATCAGCTGCCCTACCTTGTGCCGCAGGAATACGGCCTTCGTACCGACACCCGGTGGTTCGAGCTGATCGACCCGGCCACCGAGGACAGCATTCGGGTGACATCAGAGGCCGCACCGTTCCACTTCTCCGCGATACGGCACACCGCCGAGCAGCTGTTCGCCGCCAGCACGGCCACAGACCTCACCAACCACGAGCGGCTGGTGGTCAGTATCGATGCAGCGCACCGAGGACTGGGCACGGCGAGCTGCGGGCCGGACGTGCTGCAGAAGTACCGAATCCCTGCTGGTCGGCAGGAACTCGCTTATCGGATCGACGCCCGTCGCGGGCGGTGACAATCCCCACTCAACCCAGGGTTTGATTGCCGTCACGTCACCGATGCTTCAGCGTTCGCTGATTTGTCACCATCGCCCCTACGATCCGCCCTGCGCGCGCCATCGTGTGGATGAGGAGTTCGGGTCAGCGTGCGAGGTCTCTACGGCGGAAGCCCCCGAACCCGATGATGAGGAACCCGAGTGTGAACAAGGAGATCCATATCAGGCCGGTGAGGTCGGCGCCTGCGGCGGTGGTGTGGGGGATGTGCCAGAAGGGGCTGATGCCCAGCGCCCAGTCGGGTAGCCGGAAGGTGGGTCCCAAGAGGGTGAGCGCGAAGGACACCAGGACACCGGCCCATGCGGCCAGGGTGACGATGGGGCGGGCTCCGACGACCGCGATGGAGACGGCGACGATTGTCCATACGGCAGGGGCGGCGGCGGCGGCTTGCAGCATGGTGTCGCCGAAGCTGATCCCGATGCCGGCCCCACCGGCGAGGATCCCGATGAGGGTGGCGGCGAGGAGGAAGCACAGGGTGGAGGTTCCCAACGCGAGCAGGACGTTGCTGGCGTAGTAGCGGGGCCGGGTGACAGTGGTGGCGATGATTGGTTCGAGTCGGTTTTCCATCTCCTCGCTGCGTACCTTGAGAATGATCTGGACGCCGGGTACAGCTGCGAGGATCCCGACGAGGCTCAGTACGGTGACGAGGAGGCGGCGACGAGTTGGTCGGGGGTCACAGCGCCGGCTGCGAGGATCTGCTGCACGTTGGAGTCGGAACCGAGGATGTCGGTGATGGCGGTGGTGAAGTATCCGAACACGACTCCGAGCATGAGGAAGGCGATGGACCAGGTGATGATGGGGCCGCGGTTGATGCGAAGCGCGAGGCGCCAGGTGCTGCGGTCCCTGCCGCGGGCCGGGCCCGGGCTGGGCGTGATCGCACCTTGACCGAAGTCGCGGCGGGCTTGCAGCACGAACGCAGTGAAGAGCATGACGATGGTGAATGCGATGGCGGGCAGCAGGGGCCACCAGTGGTTGCCTGCGGCGGGGCGGGTCTCCACCATCCATGACATCGGGTTGGCCCATGTGGTCCATCGGGGGGCATCGATGGAGTAGGCGAAGCCCCGCAGCACGAACAGCACGCCCAGCGTGCCGACGGCCATCGAGTTCGCAGTGCGCGCGTCAGAGCCGAGCTGCGCGGTCACGGCGGCGACGGCAGCGAACATCCACCCCGTTGCGGTAAAGGTCGCGGCCAGGAGCATCGAGGCCTGCACGTCACCGCCACAGGCGATGGTGACCAGGCCCGCGACGATCCCAAGCGCCAGTGACCCGAACAGTGCCATCGCGGCACCGGTCAACAACCGGCTCGAGCGTCCCAGAACACCGGAGGCGAGGAGCTCTGCCTGGCCGGAGTCCTCCTGTGCGCGGGTGGCGCGGATGACGGCAAAGATGGCACCGAGCGCCGCGAGGAGTCCGCCGAGTGCGACGCTGCGCCAGGCATTGAACCCATCGACACTTGTCAGGTCGTGCGCGGGACCAAATATCAGGCCCAGGGCGGGGTTCGCGCCGATCGCGGCGGCGAGCCCCTGCCGGTCCTGTTGGGTGGGAAACACCCACGGGTACACCAGGACCGAGGACGCCGACAAGACCGTGGCGAAGAGAATCCACGGTGCAAGGAGGCGACCGTCGTGCTTGAGGGAGGTACGCAGCAGAGGCATCGTTCCGGTCAGGCTGCTGTCTGAGCGCCTCGTGCCGGAGATGGTGCCGATGGCGCTCATCGGGTGGCCTCGGGTGTGATCGTGGATTCGTCATACAGGCGCAGGAACAGGCTTTCCAGCGACGGCGGCTCCACGGTCAATGAGGCCAGGCCGTAGCCGGTGAGCAGGGCCATTGCTTCGTTGATCCGGTCGGATTCGATGGTTGCCGAGAGGTGATCGCCGTTCAGGTGGACCTCGTGCAGCGTCTCGAGCGCAGTCAGGTCGGGTACGTGGTGCAGGACGGCGTGGATGGTGGTGCGCGTGTCGCTGCGCAGGTCGGTCAGGGTTCCGCTCCTGACGATGATTCCGTCGCGGATGATGCTCAGTCGATCTGCCAGTGTCTCTATCTCGGACATGATGTGGCTCGACAACAGCACGGTGGCGCCCCGATGCCTGGCCTCGCCGATGACCTCCTGGAACACCTTCTCCATCAAGGGATCCAGCCCGCTGGTGGGCTCGTCAAGAATCAGCAACTCGACGTCGGCTGCCAGCGCTGCGACGATCGCCACCTTTTGCCGGTTGCCCTTGGAGTACTGCCGACCGCGCTTGGTGGGGTCCAGCTCGAAGCGTTCCAGGAGTTCAGCCCGGCGGTCCTCGTTGAGCCCGCCGCGCATCGTGCCGAGGACGTCGATCGCCTCACCACCGGTCATCCCTGGCCACAGGGACACTTCACCTGGCACATAGGCCAACCGACGGTGCAGCTCCGTGACGTGCGACCACGGATCTTTCCCGAACAGCCGCACCACCCCACTGTCGGCCTTCAGCAGACCGAGCAGGACACGGATGGTGGTGGACTTTCCCGCACCGTTGGGGCCGAGAAAACCATGCACCTGACCCTGCTCCACCAGCAGATCCAGACCCCTGAGGGCTTGGAACCGACCATAGGACTTCGTCAGAGCGTCGATCTCGATGACCGCGCTTGATGGGCTCATGGGTTGGTTCTCCTCGCGTTTCGGACTCCCGATGCCGGAGCCACGAAAGAACTCTACAGCTGAGGAACTCTTCATGCGAGGACTACCATGGCGACGTGACCGACAACCACGCGAGCCACGGGCGGAAGAGGCCGACCGGACGACGCACAGGAGACAGCGGCACCCGTGATGCCATCCTTGACGCCGCACTCGGCCTCTTCGCCGAGGCTGGCTACGACGGGGCCTCAGTCCGTGCCATCGCCGCCCGAGCCGACGTCGACCCTGCCCTGATCCGCCACTTCTTTCGCGACAAGGACACCCTCTTCGCCACCGCTGTCGCGGACCGGACAACGATTCCCCAGCGGCTCGCCGCATCCTTCGAAGGATCGCCAGACACACTGGGGCACCGGTTTGCCGACACCTACTTGCGACTGTGGGAGGAACCGGAGACCCGCCCCATCCTGCTGGCACTGGTGCGATCCTCCACGACGTCCGCGCACGCCGCCCAGATGCTGTGGGAAACTCTCGGGTCGCAGTTGAATGCCAGCGAATCTGCGACGCACGACGACCAGATGCGACGCCTGGCCCTCGCGGCCTCTCACCTGTTCGGCCTCGCCTTCGCTCGGCACGTCGTGAGACTGCCACCCCTCGTGGCAGCCGATCACGACACCCTGGTGGAGCAGGTCGCCCCGGTGATCCAGACCTACCTCACTTGAGATCCATGCCGATCCAGTGGCGCTGTCACAGCTTCACCTGTGCGAAACCCCCGCGCTCGCGATTCACACCGGATGCGCCCCACCCCGGTACGCCCGCTCGCTGTCAAGGGTTGCCGCTTCGCAGCGATGACACCGTTCGCGATGCCGCCTGCGCGATGATGTCGCTCCGATCCGCCTGGGTCAGCAAACGGTTGGTGAGACGATCATGGATCAGTTGCCCTGCCTGGCTAGGTGCGGAAGGGCGGGTCGAGGACGTCACCCACCCGGTGGTTCAGCGCACGGATGACTCGGTCCTCACGGTGATGCCCGAGCAGGCTCACCGTGGCTGTCGCCAAGGCGAACCGGCGACCTTCGATAGCAGGAAGACCACACCACCGCGCGATCATGATCGCCAAATAATGGCCATGGGCAAAGACGACCGCGTTGCTGTCGGGGCATTCGTCCCTGATCCGCGTCAAGGCCTCGTCGGCTCGGGCACCAACCGCGTCATAGGTCTCGCCGCCGATGATCTCGTGGGTCCACACCGACCAGCCCGGGATCTCTTTGCGGACGTCCGGTGTCGTGATGCCCTCGTAGTCGCCGTAGTCCCATTCGACGAGATTGTCCTCGATCGTGATGCCGCAGTCGGGCGAGACGATCTCCGCGGTTTCCCGCGCACGGATCAGAGGGCTGCAGTATGCCTTCGACAGGTTCCACCCGGCCACGGTCTTCCCGGCGTCGAGCGCCTCCTGACGCCCCCGGTCGGTGAGCGGGATGTCCGTCCGCCCGGTGTGCCGGCCCACCCGGGACCATTCGGTCTGTCCGTGCCGAATGAGTAACAATTGCCGATCAGCGTTTTCCATGATGTGAGTATCCCGCACATGTCGCCGGACATCACCGGTCCCTGCAGATCGCCAGTGCCTGATCCGGGGGTCGCAGACGCTCAGCCGACCCGACGACCGAGCAACTCACGCCCACCGAAACCGATACCGACGATCACCGTGATCGCCAGGACACCGACCCCGACGCCGAAACCGGCCATCACATCGGTTAGCCACTGGTACCCGAGATACAACCGGCTCAGCCCCACCAGGAGGCTGGCCACCAGCCACCCGGCAACGATGCCGATCCGCCCAAAGACCGTCCGGGTGCGGGCCAGCGCCACACCGGCCAGCAAGCCGAAGAAGACCGTCGTGTTGAGCGTGTAGCCGCTGGGAAAGGCGAAGCCCGTGGCACCAGGGCCGATCGTCGCACTCGCGGGTGGGCCAACGCGGGTGATGAGATCTTTCAACCCCAGCGTGAGCGCAACCGACAGGCCCATCGAGCCGGCCAGCAGGCCAGCCAGCCGCCAGTTGTGTCGGCGAATGCCAACCCACGCCAGCAGAGCCATCATCAGGGCTCCGATGCCGAAGACCCCACCGAGCGTCGTGATGGTCTCGGCGATCGGGGCGAGGAGGGGGTTGCGCACAGCGACCGCGCCCACGCCTTCAGCGAGGGCGGTGTCGAGAGTGATTCCGCGGCGATGCAGGCTGCGGACGAGGCGCGCTGGTTCACTGTCGATGTCAGCGACGGTGATTCGATGAAGAAGCTCTTCGACGACCTCTCCGACGCTGATCCGCTGGTGCTGTACTTCGCACTGCCACCGAAGGTGAGCCAGCTGGCCGTCGACACCCTGCTCACCCTTGGTGTGCCCGAGGGCACCCAGCTGGCCTTCGAGAAGCCCTTCGGTGGCGATCTTGCAGGCGCCGAGTCGTTGAACAAGAAGCTGCTGAAGCTTGTGGGGGAATCGGACATTCATCGAGTGGATCACTTCCTCGGTCAGTCCACGGTACTGAATCTGGTCAGCCTGCGATTCGCCAACCGTTTGTTCGGGCCGGTGTGGAACGGTCAAGACGTCGCCTCGGTGGAGATCATCTTCGATGAGGACCTGACGCTGGAAGGACGAGCCGGTTACTACGACAGAGCCGGCGCGATGGTCGACATGCTGCAGTCACACTTGCTGCAGGTGATGGCCCTGACACTGATGGAGCCACCGGCCCGGGTCGATGAGATCGAGTTGCGGGCCGCCACCACTACCGTGCTGCGGGTCGCCCAGCCATGGGACGATGATCCGGCGGCCAGTTCGCACCGGGCCCGCTACGCCGCGGGACGGATGGATGACCGGGACGTGCCGAACTATCTGGATGAACCCGGCGTGGATCGGGCCAACGACACCGAGACTCTGGCGCAGATCACCCTTGAGGTGAAGAACGCTCGTTGGGCTGGTGTGCCGATCACGCTGCGATCCGGCAAGTCGATCGGACAGGCCCGCAAGCAGATCCTGGTGAACTTCAACAGCGTGCGACACCTACCCGAAGGGCTCGAAGGCCACGGAGGGGTGGATCAGTTCATCATCGACCTGTCTCCCGACAGATTGTCGCTGCGCCTGACGACCAACACCTCTGACAATGCCTTCGGGCTGCAGCAGTCGGTGCTGACCGCCGACCTGCGGCAGTCGATCCTGAAGCCCTACGGTGAAGTGCTGGCTGGAATCCTCGACGGTGACCCGATCCTCACTGTGCGCGGAGACGCGGCCAAGGAGTGCTGGCGGATCATCGAGGCCTTCCAGAAGGTGTGGCACGACGGTGAGGTACCGATGGAGGAGTATTCGGCAGGATCCCCGGGACCTGACGGCTGGATTTGAGCCAACGTGGCGGCAATTGATCTATCCGCGGGCAGCGCACGGATAGGTTGGGCAGATGAACGGCAGTGGTCCCGGCACATCTGCTCCCGTATTGGCCCATTCACCCAGGAAACCATGGCGTGCTGAGCGTCTATTCGGCCATCTGAATGCGCTCACCGACGAGTTCGTCATCCTTGTCGGTGAGGTGCCATCTCGTGAGTAGTCGAGCATGAATGACATCCGCTTGGCATCGGGGCCGGGTGTGCCCCGTGGGCTGGTCGTTCCCAGTGACGCCGTCACCGAGCGGTTCTCCCGGTCGTCGGGTCCCGGCGGGCAAGGGGTGAACACCACGGATTCCCGGGTCCAGCTGAGTGTTGACGTGTCGGAGATGCCGCTGACCTCCGCGCAACGCGAACGACTACTCACCCAGCTGAGGCCTCGGCTGGTCGGGACGGTGCTCACCGTCGACGTATCCACCCATCGCTCCCAGTCCCGCAACCGAAGGGAGGCTCGCGAGCGGGTGTCCACGCTGTTGCGCGACGGCTTGGCGCCACCGCCACCAAATCGTCGCACCACCCGCCCCACCCGAGGTTCGGTGGCCAGGCGGCAGTCAGGCAAGCGTCATCGCTCCCAGATCAAACAGGACAGGCGCCGGGTCGATCCGAACACTTGATCCGAACTCCACGACCACGGCCTTGGCGACCAATTCCTCCA
>JAGXHS010000193.1 GCA_024636075.1 Propionibacteriaceae bacterium | reverse complement strand
GTCCAGGATGCGGCGGGAGGTCCGTAGGGCAGTGCGTACGGCCTCATCCACCTCCCGGACGTAGCCGACGATGCCCAGTTGCATCAGTGCCTCACGTCGCAGCACTGCGTTGGAACCACAGAAGAACGCTGCGTTCCAGCCATCCTTGCCTTGCTGTATGGGGCCGTAGAAAAGCGGCGCCTGGCTACCCAGGGGGTCGGAGTCGGTGACATTGCTGAACCACTGGGGTGTCTGTACCAGGGCGACCAGCGGATCCTCGAACCAGCCAAGTGTGTGGTCCAGGATGCGCGGATCCGGGATCTGGTCGGCGTCGAGTATCAGCAGGAATTCACCATGGGTGCTGAAAATGGCATTGTTGAGGTTGCCTGCCTTGGCATGACGCGGCTTGTCCAACCAGTCTTTGTGCCGGGTCAGGTAGCCGACCCCGAGTGATTCTGCTGCCGTGCGCATCTCGGGCCGGTTCCCGTCGTCGAGGATCCAGGTCTCGTGGGGGTGGCGGATCCGCAGGGAGGCCGCCGCGGTGGCCACCACCATCTCCACCGGCTCGTTGTACGTGGTGATGAAGACGTCCACGGTCGCGTCGGGTGGCGGCGGTGGTGCGTCGCCGCGCTGGCGTAGGCGCCACATCGTGACCCCGAACAAATAGGAGTCGATGAGTGAATAGGTCTCCGCGACGACGAGGGGCACGGCGATCCACCAGTTGGCCCAGTTCACGGAGAACATCCATCGCCAGCCCACGTAGATGGTCCCGAAGGTCACGGTGGCCAGGATGAGTAGGCGGATGGTGAGCAGGCGCCTCATGACAAGGGGACCCGGCGGATGGCGACAGCGGTCACGTCGTCGGGCTGCGACTGGCGGCCGAACAGCAACACGACCCGTTCGACGAGAGTCGCGGCGTCGAGCGCCTCCTGCGCCATGGTTTCCGCTGCTCCCAGGGCTTGGGTCACGGTGGGGAAGGCGTCAAGCACTCCGTCGCTCACCACGAGGAGGGTCTCACCCTCAGCGAGTACATCGCTGCGTGACGTCCACGTGTCACCCGGCATCGCCCCCAGGGGAAGGCCAGACGTGCGCAGCTGTCGCGAGGAGCCGTCCTGGCTCAGGATGAGGGCCAGGCCATGGCCTGCGTCGATGTACTCAACGCCTCCCGTGGTCGGGTCCACCCGTGCCGCGAACAGCGTTACGAAGGTTGAGGTCGCATCGAGATCGTCCTGCATGCCCCCGGCCGTCTTGCGTAGGGAGCTCGGGAGGTCGTTGTACCGCGAGGCGCTGCGCATGACTGCGCGAACCCCGGCTGCCACGATCGCGGCGGTGATGCCCTTGCCCATGACGTCGGCCACCATCACCTGCAGCTGTCCGTCAGTCACCTGCCAGTCGTAGAAGTCCCCACCGACATCCTTTGCGGGGATGCACTTTCCGGCCACATCCAGACCTGGGATGACCGGCGTCAGGGAGGGCAGGAGGCGACGCTGCACCTCCCGTGCCTGGAGGAGCTCCTGGTCGACGGTCAGTTCTTTCTCCACCCACGTGGCCAGGTCATTCAGCAGATGGCTGTCGGCCAAGTTGAACTTCCGGGGTCTGAAGCCAACCAAACACAGGGTGCCGACGTTCTCCCCGTCGGCCGAGAGGGGCTGAGCGGCGTAGAAACGGGCACCGTGCTCCATCCGCACCCCGGGATGGGCGGAGAACCGGAGGTCCTTTCGCAGATCAGCCACCACGAGCTGATCCTGACCCTGGATCGCCACAGAGCAGAACGCCTCGGCGCGAGGCACGTCGGCGGCCACGAACCCCACCGAGGACTTGGTGAACTGACGATGCTCGTCAATGAGGTTGACCTGGACGATAGGCACGTCGAAGAGACGCTGGGCCAGTCGCCCGATGCGATCGAACCGCTCTTCGGGTGCAGTGTCCAGTAGATTCAACCCATGGACGGCTGCGAGCCGACGGCGCTCGGCAGCGTTCCCGACCCGGGGGAGTTCGAGTGGATGGATTGTCTCCATATTTGGACTATATCCGACAAATCAGACAATAGATAAAACTCTCTATATTGTCAGCAGAACTTCAATTCCCGGGCCGATTCCCATGATTTGTCCCCCTTTTCGAGCTTCCGTCGGGGCAATAGTGCCCACGTGTGTGGGGTTCTGTCCCCGCTTCCTCGCAGATGGGACAGGCAGACTCGTAATCCGAAGTCCGGGTAGCGAGATCGGGCCACAAGTCCGTACGGTCATTCTGTTGTGGGTGACGAGGATCTGCTGCAGGGCCCCGTCCAAATGAAACACGCAGGCGCCGGCCGCCACTGGGGCGACCGACGCCTGCGCAGGTGAGGTGCGATCAGTAACTGGTGTTCATGGTCGGATCCAGCGCCCGGCGCAGCGACTTCTCGGCTTCGGCGTTCCACAGGCCATCGTGCTGGTCACAGAGATCGGCCAGCTCGGCGAACAAGGGATTGTATTCGCCCAGCTCCCGGAAATCCTCGATGGCAGTCAGCGGAAGGCTGATGTGCGGGTAGATCAGCTTCTTGCCACCCGGAATGTTCGGAAGATCCAAGATGGTGTTCGGAGCGGAGTCCAGCCCTCCGATATGGGTCACCATTATCGACGGGTTGAGCCTGCCCGCGGCGGACATCTCCAGGCATTCGCGCATGTCGTCGCTGTTTCCGCCCGACGTGCCAACCACATGGGTGCGCTCGTAGTGCACCCTGTAGAAGTTGAACGGTGCCGTCAGCTCCTTGTTGGTGGGGCCGGCGAAGAAGTTCAGACAGCCGTCGGTGCCCAGGATCTGGTCGGCCTGTTCCAGCACCGGCACAGCCGGGACGAAGACGAAAACGTCGTCGTAGCCCTTGTCGTTGGTGCAGTCCAGCAGCTTCTGGGTGGCTTCGGCACCGCCTGAGTTGAGGTACACCAGTTCGACACCGTTCTCCGCGGCCCGAGAAACCGGGATCAGCTCAGCGAGCCGATCCAGAAGCTCCTGATCCACGTCGGTGGCCACCACCAGCTTCGGGCCGTCGGCGCACTCGATCGCGTACTCGATCGCGCCCATGCCCATCGGACCACCAGCGCCCAGCAGCGCAAGGTTGCCGCCCGGCTTGATGCCCATGTCATGGACGTACTCCAGGTCACGCGTGTGGTAGTTCGCGTGGAAGGCCCCCACGATGCACATCATCGGCTCCGCCAGCGACGCATTCGCGAAGTAGTCGGCCCCGTAGGGCAGGATTGCCTCCTTGTCGATGGCGATCTTCGGGATGATCGTGTACGTCGCATCACCGCCGTAGTACGGGTAGCTGTAACCGGGTGACTCGCCGGTGGGCAGCCCCATCGCGGGCTGAATGGCCACATGCTGACCGGGGGAGTACCGATCGGCGTAGTTGGCACCCACCTCGACAATGATGCCGCCCATCTCGTGGCCGGTCATCGTCGGATTGTCGGCCACGTCGTCCGGCACCCGCTTGTGCTCTGCGCCGAGTGTGACGGCCTTGTAGGTGGACAGACACATGGTGCTGGTCACCACCTGCAGCAGCACCTCGTCGTCAGTGATCGAGGGCAGCTCGATCTCATCGATCTGGACCTTGCCCGCTCCGTGAATGCGGGCGGCTCGAGTCAACATCAGTTCTCTTCTCCTTTGTCGGTCAGGCGGTCGAGCAGACTTTGGACCTTGGGGTCACCCATGTAGCTGTCGATCGTCAAGAGCTCGATGTTCGGTTTCGCATTGCGGGTACGTTCGGCCAGGTTCTCGTGAACCACCACCAGATCCGCATCGTCGGGGATGTTCTCGATCGAGGTGTTGGTCACCTCGATGTCACCGCGGCCACCCTCTTTCAATTTGTTGCGGAACACGCTGGCCCCCATGGCGCTGCTGCCCATGCCGGCGTCGCACGCGAAGATGACCTTCTGAATGGTGGTGGTGGTGGCGGCGGAGCCGGTCTTGGTTCCCAGAGCGCCACTCAACGCGTCCTTGCCGGATGCCTTCATGTCGGCGCTCCGCTGTTTGTACGTGTCGAAGTCGTCCTCCTCGCCGTCGCCTTTCTTGCGGGAATCCATCTTCAGCAGGAACGAGTTCACCAGGAAGCTGACCGTTGCAGCCACCAGAACACCAGCGATGATGCCGACATGGCTGCCCTTGGGGGTGAGCAACAGGTAGGAGAAGATCGAGCCCGGGCTGGGGCCGGCGACCAGGCCGGCGCCGAACAGCTGGAAGGTGACGATACCGGCCATCGAACCTGCGATCATGCCCAGCAGGGTGATGGGCTTCATCAGCACGTAGGGGAAGTAGATCTCGTGAATCCCACCGAAGAAGTGGATGATGATGGCACCCGGGGCACTGTCACGCAGCGTCGCGGTGCCGCCGAACTTCCAGTAGGCCAGCAGCAGCCCCAGGCCCGAGCCGGGATTGGATGCCACGGTGAAGAAGATCGACTTGCCGCTCTCCAGGGCCGCCGTCATTCCCAGCGGGTAGTAGATACCTTGGTCGATCACGTTGTTGAGGAACAACACCTTGGCCGGCTCGTTCAGCAATGCCAGGATCGGTAGGAACCCGGTGCTGACCAGGGCATCAACGGCAGCGGTCAGGCCATCGTTCAGGACCTGGATCGCCGGGCCGATGGCCGCGTAAGAGGTCAGGCAGATCAGGAGGCCGATGATGCCAAGTGAGAAGTTGTTCACCACCATCTCGAAGCCGGGCGGGATCTTCCGATGGACGAGACCGTCGAACTTCTTGATGATCCAGGCGCTCAAAGGTCCCATGATCATGGCGCCCAGGAACATCGGGATGTCGGCGCCGACGATCAGGCCAAAGGTGCCGATCACGCCTGCCACACCACCGCGCTGGCCGTGGATCAAGGTACCTCCGGTGTAGCCGAGCAGGATGGGCAACAGGTACCTGATGATCGGACCGACAAGTGTGGCGAACCCTTCATTGGGGAACCATCCTGTGGGGATGAACAGGGCGGTGAGGAAACCCCATGCGATGAAGGCCCCCATATTGGGGATCACCATCGCAGTGAGGAAGCCACCAAAGCCTTGTAGTCGGGCGCGGAAATTGAGTTTGCTCATGTGATTCACCTCTTCTTAACGGTTCCGTCCGGCAGGGCTGCCAGAGCGAGATCGGGATTGCTGATGGAGTTGTTGAGGCAACGCTGGACATTCGGTCCATCGCTGGCCTCGTAGAAGTCCTCCGCCTCTGCCCGAGACAGGCCTCCTGCCTGTTTCCGGGAGATCAGACGTTCGCGCAGCATTTCGGGATCTGCGCCGAGGAAGATCGTCATGGCTGCGTGCTGTCGCAGGTCACGCCAGCGGGGCTCATCGAGAAGGAGCCAGTTGCCTTCCACCAGCACGACACGCGCATTGATGGGAATGCTGTCGTCGACGACGTCGTGCAGGGTGCGGTCGTAACGGGGCCAGATGACCTCCTCTTCGGTGCGGGTGCGCTGCAGGAACTCTTCAAGTCGATCGACGTCGAAGGTCTCGGGCGCCCCCTTGATGTCGCGCAGCAGCACCTGCTCGCCGTCGATTGTCGTGTGATGCGTTTCCAGGTGGTGTTGCCGATGATGGAAGCCATCCATGCCGACGACATCGATCGGCTCACCCTCGTCCTGTATCGAAAACTGACAAAGCAGCTCCACCAGGGTCGACTTGCCGGTACCGGGAGGGCCGGCCAACAGCGCGATGGCACGCGAATCTCCCGTCAGGGGTTCCAGGCTGCGCAGAGCTGGCAGAACGACCTCTTGGATCAGGCCGGAGTTGGCCTCGACCTCAATGTGCAGGCCGTTGATGGTTATCACTTGCTGCATTGACATCCCTCCTGTCTCATATGAGCATCCATTGCTCAGATGAGTACTCTAAGATAGTTTGGGCCTGTGGTCAAGCAGTTACGCCATGAACACTGTGCCAAAGATTCTGCTCGTACGAGCGCGGGAGGGGATTGTGGACGAGAAGCGGATCGAGTTGATCTCCGAGTTGGCTAGGCAGTACTACCTGGAGGATCTGCCCAAGACCGAGATCGCCCGTCGGCTGGGCCTGTCCCGTTTCAAGGTGGCCCGCTTGCTGGAGGAGGGCCGCGAGACTGGCCTCATCCGAATCGAAATTCGCAACAACCTTCAACAGCGACTGCTCTCCGACCGCTTGGCCGAGCATTTGGGGCTCCGTCGCGGCATCGTTGTGAGCTCCACTGGCGATGAGTGGGAGGTGCGGGAGCGGATAGCTCGATCGGCGGCGGAGTTCGTGACTGCTCAACTGCGCAGCGGAGACGCCTTCGGCGTCTCGTGGGGTCGGACCATGTTGGCGATGGCGCACCACCTGCACGACCTGCCACCCACATCTGTGGTCGCGATCACCGGAACGGTCGGTGATGATCTGAACGAATCACCCGTGGAGATCCTGCGCACCATCGCTGATGTCGGCGCGGTGGCCACCTATCCCATACTGGCGCCCCTGTTCGTTGGTTCAGAGCAGGGGGCCGACACGCTGCGATCTGACCCAGTGATAAGCCGAACCCTGTCGCGGATTTCCCGGCTGGACCTCGCCGTGATGTCGGTGGGATCGTGGCAGCCACGAATCACCCAGTTGACAGACTCTCTCACCGTTGACGAGAGGGGAACGTTGGACCTGTCTCTTATACACATCT
>JAGXHS010000192.1 GCA_024636075.1 Propionibacteriaceae bacterium | reverse complement strand
TCTTCATACCCACCATGCTACCGTAACCAGGCTCATCACAGTGCTACGACACACCACATATTCTGACTACACTAAATGGCCTGAAAAACTCAAAACCGCAAGCCAGCAACCGATCAGCGCTCAGAGCCGCCGTAACTTCGGTCTAGGGGGCAGCGTGACGGTTCTTGGTCGCCCGGCCGGCAGCGTCGAGAACCGGCACAGCGTGGCCTACATGACCCAATCCGTCAGTGTGTACCGCGACTTGTCCGTGATCCAGAACGTCCGCTACTTCGCCGTACTGGCCGGCGCAATCGGCCGCCGCGCTGAGGAGGTGGTCGACCAGGTCGGGCTGACGGCGCAACGCAGCCAGCTTGCGGGCACTCTCTCCGGTGGACAACTCTCCCGGGTCTCGCTGGCCTGCGCCCTTGTCGGTGACCCCGAACTGCTCGTGCTGGACGAGCCGACGGTCGGACAGGATCCGGTCCTCCGCGAGGAACTCTGGGCTGAGTTCCGGGCCCGCGCCGCGTCCGGCACCACCGTCCTCGTCTCCTCCCACGTGATGGACGAGGCCACCAGGTGCGACGAGCTGCTCCTGCTCCGCGAGGGTGAGTTGATCGCCAACGACCATCCGGCGGCACTGCTGCAGCGAACCGGTGCAGCAGACTTCAACGCAGCTTTTCTCCGCCTCATCCTCGCCACGGAACAGGAGCAGTGACGTGTCACCCGACCTGACCCTCGCCTCCACCGGCCGGATCCTGCGCCAGCTGGCACATGACAAACGCACCATCGCGATCGTCGTGGTCGTTCCGATCGTGGTGATCACGTTGCTGCACTATCTCTTCGACGGGCGCCAGCCGTACGTCTCGAGGGTCGAGCTGATCATGCTGGCGGTGTTTCCGATCATCCTGATGTTTCTGCTCACCGCGACAGCCATGGTTCGTGAACGCACCTCCGGCACTCTTGAACGATTGATGACAACGCCCATCGGCAAGAGCGACATCCTGTTCGCCTACGCCCTGGCCTTCGGCTGCCTCGCGACAATCCAGGTCTCCCTGGCCACTGGTTACACTCGTTTGGTCCTGGACATGCAGGTGAGCGCTTCGATCTGGTACGTCCTGCTGACCGCGATCATCGGCGCACAACTCGGGGTGGCCTTCGGGCTGCTCGCCTCGGCCGTCTCCACGTCAGAATTCCAGGCCGTACAGCTGTTCCCTGCATTGATCATCCCCCAGCTGATGCTGTGCGGACTGTTCGGTCCCCGGGATCAGATGAACGAGGCACTGCACGTCATCTCGAGCGCCCTGCCGATCACCTACGCCGTGGAGGCCCTCACCGAACTGTTTTCACACGCCGAACCGACCAGGCACTTCTGGATCAGTCTGGGTGTCGCCATGGGTTGCACCCTTGCGCTACTCCTGATCGCCTCGGCCACGCTTCGTCGGCGGACGCCGTGACTCGGACGCCTCAGCCCAGCTCGCGACCTGGCCACCGAGCAGGCAACCGACAGTTTGCTGTTGCCCAACCTGGACGCTGCAACAGTACGTCGCACGATCCATGACGACAGACGGACGCTCGTCTCAGAATCAAGGAGAGCCAAGTGAGTCGCAGGTCTGCGTTCGGTTCTGGAGTGGTCCGACACGCGGGACAGCGGTGATACCATGTGGTCAGGTGCGTCTTCTCATCGTGACTGTGTTCATCACCGCCGACGAATCATCAATTCCCCTGGGGGACCACGTGCTGCGGTCGGCACGATGGGTGGGCGCACGCCCCGGGCGGGGCCTTCTCCTTCGCGCAGCAGGCGGCTCACTGTCACTCCCTGCGGAATCACAGGTCTTCTCTGTGTGAACTGCGGCTCCTGAGCCTTCAGCCGGGTGATGCGACCGGGGAGGCTGAGGAACATCCTCCGGATGCGTTGCGGCGTTGACGCCGCGACATCTCAGTCGAGGCTCTCCACCAGGTACAGCACGACTGTTTCCGGGTGCACGACCGGGTGCGCCACACCGACGGTCGCGAGCGTCCGTCCGCTGAAGACCGCCCCCTTCGATGACTGCACTGCGTCGTGCCCACGGTCCTGTTGGTGTTCGTCCACCGTCGGACTGATGCCCCACCACGGTGGCGGGATCAGGCCTGGCAAGGTGTCCGCCGGTAGGACTGGTCGCACCCGATAGCGCCGATCGGCATCCAGCCCCGGTAGCCGGACCCGGCCATACATGCTCACCATGGACCGGCCCACCGACGCGAGCGAGTAGAGCGCGGTGCTGCGATCCGGGGAGAGCACACCATGTCCGATGAGCGACTCATCAGACGTGTCGAGGCGCACCGTCTCGCCGTGGTGTAGCAGCTGACGATGCTGCTTGTGGAAGCCGATCCACTCCCGAAGTTCAGCGATCTCTTCGGCGGTCGCCTGCCGCAGGTCCCATTCGATCCCCAGGTGGCCGAAGATCGCCGTCGCGGCCCGGAATCCGAGTGTGTGCCAGCGTCCGGTGGTGTGTGAGACGCCGGAGGCGATGTGGGCCCCCATCAGCTCCGGCGGGATCAACTGCGTCGTCCACCGGTGCATCATCTGGCGTTCCTGCGGGTCGATACAGTCCGACACCCACACCCGGTCGGTGCGTTGCAGCACCTCAAGATCGACACGCGCCCCACCCGACGAACACGATTCGATCTCCAGGCCGGGAAAACCTTGTTTGAGTTCGTCGACGAGACGATAGAAAGCCAGCGTCTGCTGGTGTACACCCGGACGACCCGAGCTCTGTGTTCCCGCTTCGATCAGGTCACGGTTGTGGTCCCACTTGATGTAGCGGATGTCGTAGCTGTTCAGCAGCCCGACCATCGCGTCCCTGATGTACTCGTAGCACTCCGGGATGCCGATGTTGAGCACCTGTTGGAAGCGGCTCTCCACTGGCAGGCGGTCCGCGTCGGCAGCCATGATCCATTCCGGATGCCGGCGGGCCACGTCGGAATCGAGGTTCACCATCTCGGGTTCGAACCAGAGCCCGAACTCCATGCCCAACTCGGTGACCCGATCGATCAACGGGTTCAGCCCATCGGGCCACACGTCCCTGGATACCTGCCAATCACCCAGCCCGGCCTTCTCCCCGCGACGGGCGCCGAACCATCCGTCGTCCAGCACGAACCGCTCGATCCCGACCGACGCAGCCAGCTCCGCCAACTCCCGCAGAACTGGCAACGAGTGGTCGAAGTAGACCGCCTCCCACACGTTCAGAGTCACCGGCCGATCAGAGGTGGGGTAGTTGCTCCTCGCTCGTAGGAATTGGTGGAATCGTCGGGCAACCTCGTCCAGCCCTTCCCCGTAGCAGCCGTACACCCACGGCGACGTGTGCGCCTCATCCTCACCCAGCAGCACTTCGCCGGGGAGCAGCAGTTCGCCCCCGCCGAGCACCTGCTCCCCACTGAACAGTCGTTCAGCGTAGTGGATGTGGTTTCCGCTCCAGGCGGTGTGCACCGCCCACACCTCTCCGGACCGGAAGCCGAATCCGGGCACGCCGGCGTGCAGCAGATAGGCCGAGTCAGGGCCGGTGCGCCCTTTGCGGTTCTCCCGAAGGTGCGTGCCCACCGTGAAGTCGCGCCGCTGCGGGGTGCGCTCCCGCGCCCACCGACCGGCGAAGTCCAGCAGTTCGCTGGCAATCGGCGGAACAGGCAGCGCCAAGGTGAGATCGTCGAGCTGGTATGCCTCATGTCCGAGGTTCCGCAGCTCCGCGCGCGTCCGTAGCGCCCCGCTGGGGAGCATCTCGACGTCGAGCCGCAGCGCCAGCTCGGCATTCGGATCCTCCGCGTGCACGCTGAACAGCCCCGCCCCGCGCTGGGTGAAGGTCTCAACGATCGGATCACCGTCGAGGGTGCAGGAGATGACGGAGAAACGCGGCGACCACGCTTTGCCGTGGCGTGATCCGCTGATGCCGGGGCGTCCGACCCAGCCGGTCCAGTGCTCGGGCAGGATGCCCAGATGGACCGGCACGTCGACCTGGTTGAGACCGGTCGGATTCAGCTGCGCTTCGGTCAGCGCCGATGCCTCCGTCTCGGTGAGTGATCCCAGATCGCCACCCCAGTGAACGACAGCGGGCAGCCGATCCTCGTAGAGGTCAAGCACCAGACAGACTCCGGCACTGCGCATGGCAATCGTGTGATTCTCAGATGACATTCTCGGGCCTTTCATCAGGGGTGCTGGTCGAAGGTTGTGCCACGGCGGAAGCCTCCACCGGTGGGTGAACGGGGCAACCGCAGGAATCGCGGACGAGCAGTTCCACTGCGAAAGAGTGATGTCCAACAGCCAACTGTGGCCGTTCGATCAACTCCAGTGCAGTGCGGGCCATTTCTGTGACAGGTTGCCGGGCGGACGTCAGGGCCGGCCAGGTGTAGCTGCCCGCCCGGGTGCCGTCGAAGGACACGATCGGGCATTCCCGCGCGATGTCGACACCTGCCTCGTGCAGGGCACGCAACGCTCCGACCGCCTGGACGTCCGAGCTGATGAACAAACCATCCGGTTGATCATCATCATTGATCAGGCGACGCACCGCACGATATCCTCCCGCATTGCTCCAGTCGTCCACCACCAATCGACCAGCGGGGATGCCGACCTCCGCCAGCGCCCGACGCCACCCAGTCTCCCGTGGATCAGGGGTTGCCACTCTGCCCGGACCGATCACCAGACCGACGGAAGCACGTCCGTGAACACCGATCAGGTGCTGCACCGCAGTCCGGGCACCGGCAGCAGCATCCGGCCCGATCGTGTGCCGGCCGGGCAGCGGGCCCGGACTGTCGAGGAAGACGGTGGGTGTTGAGTCACTGCTGAACGGCGCACCATGATCGTGGCGCCGGAAGGAACTGACCAGCAGCAGCCCGTCCACCTGGCGACCGGTCAACTCGCGCACCAACTGATCCTCGATGTCCGGATCGCCGTGTGACTCTGCCACCAGCATCCGGTGGCCGCGCTCTGCTGCAGCCTGTTCCAGGGCCAGTGACAGTTCGGTGAAGAACGGATTGAGGCTGTCCACCACCACCAGACCAAGAGTCTGACTCCTGCCCCGCTTCAAGGCCCGGGCATTTAGATTTGGTTGATAGTGCAACGCTGTCATGGCGGCACGGACCCGCTCAGCGGTCTCCCCGGCCACCGGCCGAGGCCCGTTGTTCACCACGTAGCTCACCACTGCAGTGCTGACACCAGCTTCGCGCGCGACATCGGCCCTGGTGACCTGCCCACTGCCTTTGCTGGCGGCCATCACCTGACTCCTCGCGCTGTCGGATCGGCCCCACTGCCGATCAGCTGCCAACTCTACCCGAGTAGATCATCGTGCACCTCTGTGCGGGGCCAATCTGCCAAATCCCATGCGAAATCATGTTCTACTCGTCTAGATTTCACGCATCGCTGCTACCGTGGGCGGCACTACAGCCAAAGGGGGATGCACTGATGAGCGAGATCTTCTGGCTCGTGTCGCTGTTCCTGCTGTTCATGGTCATCGTGGCCGTGATCACCATAGTGAAGGTACGGGGCACCAACTTCGATTCCAGCGACGGCTACTTCTTGGCCGGTCGCTCCCTGTCGGGCTGGGTGATTGCCGGCTCGCTGCTTCTGACCAATCTGCAGGCATCAAATTTCGTCGGTATGTCGGCCAATGCCTACGACGTCAACATGGCAGTGATGGGTTACGAGGTGTTCTCGGGGATCACCTTGATCGTGGTCGCCCTGTTCCTGGTGCCGCGCTACCTCAAGCAGGGCATCACCACGATTCCGGATTTCATCGAGGACCGCTTCGGACCGGGCACCCGCAACTTCGTCACCTGGCTGTTCCTGTTGCTGTACGTGGTGAACCTGGTGCCCGTCACCCTGTACGCGGGCGCTGTTGCACTGTCCGGCATGTTCAACGTGCCGGAGCTGGTCGGTATCTCGCAGTTCGCCTCGGTGACGATCTTCGTCTGGTTGATCGGCGTCGTCGGCGGCGCCTACGCCATCTTCGGTGGGTTGAAAGCCGTCGCCATCTCCGACTCGATCAATGGCATCGCACTGATCTTCGGTGGTTTGCTGCTACCCATCCTCGGTTTCTGGTATCTGGGTTCGAAGGACGGAGGCGGCTTCTCGGCAGGCCTGGATCGCTTCTTGACCACCTCGCCGGAGAAGTTCAATGCCATCGGAGCCTCCGATGATCCCAATTTGCCGTTCACCGCGGCCATCACAGGTCTCATCCTGGTGAATCTCTACTACTGGGGAACCGACCAATCGGTGATCCAGCGGGCGCTCGGCGCCAAGAATCTGGCCCAGGCAGAGAAGGGCGTGCTGATTGCCGGTCTGCTCAAGGTCCTGACACCGTTCATGCTGATCATTCCGGGCGTGATGGCCGCGCAGTCCTTGCTCAAAGTGCCCGAAGGTCAGACCGCGGATTCGATCTACCCGTTGTTCGCTGCCGAGGTGTTGCCGGTTCCGTTGTTGGCTTTCGTTGCCGCAGCGCGCTCGGTTTCGATGCCGCGCAATGGCCCACCGATGATCGCGCCGCCGTGGTTGCCTGCGGCGGGCATTCCTACGCGCCTGTCTCTTATACACATCTCCGAGCCCACGAGACG
>JAGXHS010000191.1 GCA_024636075.1 Propionibacteriaceae bacterium | reverse complement strand
CCGACACAGAGGGTGGAGCAACGAGTTGCTCCATTCGTGGTCTGCCTATCCCACCCCACCCCACTTCGCAGCCAGGACAGCCGACCCGCCACACGCGCTGGTGCGGATGCGTGGGTGGAACGTACGCCTCTTATTTCAGGCGACTGGCGGCGGAGTGGCGACTTCTCGAGTCCAGTTCGCGCCACAGCGACGCCATCGCGATCCGCCTACGCACTTGCGCCGTGCCATGGACCCCAACTGCCGTCATGCGTCAGAACGTACCTGGAGAGACTTGACCCACTGCGCACCCATCGGGCGAGCCGCGTCGATTCTCCTACGTAGCGACAGTCGGGTCGCTTCCGTATCCGGCAGGGCTACTTATCTACTTCGCATCGCTGTCCCCTGAAGATTGAGGATCGAGTTCCACTGCTCTGAAGCCCGTCACGGCCCGGAAGCCCTCGGGGGTTCCGCACCGTCGAGCCACGTGCTTCACGAACCCAAGTGTGTACCGATAGGTCCCCGTCGGCTCGTCATACTCACACCAGTCCGGGTTCGTGAGGTACGGGTTGGGTGCGGAATTCACCGGCCGAGCCTTGAGGCGTTGCCAGGCGGCGGTGAAGTGGTGCTGCTTGAACTCAAAAGGAATCCTCTCTTGTACGGCTGCCGCCGCAGATCTCGCCATCAGGCGACCCGTGCCAGACACAGGCTGGATCCGACTCCTTACCACCACTCGTCCCTTGCGCCCCAGACTTTCAACGGCCCTGCGCTCGTCTTCGCTCAGATCTTCGTAGCGAGTGAACTGAAAGGCGACCGCACCTGGGTCCTTCGCCGACAGTTCAAGAGTCGCGCGCAACCGGAACTCGAAGCGAGCATCGTTGGTGACCGCATCGTCGAGCCCAGACTCGAACTCGGCAATGAAGGCCTGCAAGTCTGCCGGCAAGGAGTCACGGAGGTCGCGCAAGGCCCTCTCTCCCTGCGCGCTGAAGGAGCCCACGAACAGAGGTAGACGTAAGCGGGATGCAAGGGTGTTGTTCTGGCCAAATTGTGCTGTCACCTCCTGCTCATAGTTGACGAGAAGCGCGTGCGAGTGTCCGGCTAGGGCGAGTGTGAGCGCGGCGTCAGCGTTGGCATGACGATGCTCAAGACGGTTCCGAAGTCGGATGAAGAGGCGAAGGTTGGCGGGCACTGGATCGTTCGGGTCCGTCCACCGTTCTTGAACCGATCGCTCAAGTTCCCAACGCTTGGGATCGCCATCGATCCTGACCAAGCGTTTCTTCCGCTTCTGGTCCCAGTAGCGAAAGTCGATGCCATCCCTCACGAAGGCTGCCTGAAGCAGGTAGAGCCACGCCAGGTGCATGTGCACGACGTAGCCCTGGAACGACCTCGCTTCAGCAGGATCGTTGTAGAGCCGCACGGCAAGGCACGCCTCCGACATGCTTGCGTCCAATGTGGACTGCCACCGCGGGGGACGAGCCATGTCGCCACGGTAGCGCGACAGCAAGGTGGGTGACGAGACGCGCCTAAAAGCGTGCGGCCCCGACGGGCTGAACGGGCTGCAAGTAGTGTGATCCTCACGGCGGCTGGTCATCGAGAACCCGTCGTTCAATCCTTGTGAGGGGGTCACGTGACAGCGAAAGAAGATCGCTCCCGCAACGACGCGGAGCAGCAGGGTGCCACGGAGCCAAACGAGGTCCGCGACGCGATCGCTGCCGAGATCGCCCGTGTCAGCGCGATCGTGCCAGAAATTGGCGAGGGAAGGCGCTGGTACGACATCCCGTATCGCGCGGGAGGGTGGATGCTCGCGGGTCATACGGGTCGACTCTTGGGAGCACGCGGTCGTTCTGCGATCAACCGTCTGGCAAACCTCTTGATCCCATTCAATGAAGTTCAGCGAGAGCGTCACGAGTCCGCGGACAGCCCCGCCCACAACCTCCTGATCGATCACGATGATCCGGTCCGACAGGCCGGAGTGTGGGTCACAGAGATCTTCCCCCCGAGCAAGTACGCGGATCTCCAGAGTTCACTTAAGCGGCTCGGCTGGGACCCTGATGGCCTATACAGCCTTGACTACGAATCCGCTGAGGATGCCGTCGCAGAAGCGAGGCGCGGAAGCGGATACTCCGGGATGCAAGTCGGTTACTTCGTGGATACAACTTCCGGCCACTCCTCTTTGGGTGCAACCCGGCTTCGACTTCCGACTGAGTTCTCTTCTGTTGAGATCAACACAATGCAAGTAGGCACTTCGCTCACGGCCGTCACTGCCTTCTTCCTGCTGAGCGAAAGCGGACAGCGTGCCATTGACGACACATTGAAGTCTGTGCATGAACCGCGGCTAGTGCTGCGTGGTTTCCGCCGGGCGTCAGTATTGAGTCGCCGCGAGGCTGGCATCCGTGCGACTCAAGAGTCGCGTCAAGCCTTGCATGACCGCGCGCGCGTGGTTCAAGGATCGGTGCGGGGGGTACTTCGCTGATCAACCTGGCGGAGCCCCTATCACGGACCTAACGCTTTTCCAGAACTTTGATCCGCTTGGCAGTGAACCCGACCGCAACGCGTCTGACGCTCTGGAAGCCATCGGCCTCCGCGACCTCGAGTTCTTTGGAATGAAGTCGTCGAGTCTCCCGGGCTACGTCATCACTCAAAGTGCCTCACGACCGCGCTTCGGAGACAGAGTCTTCAACTGCTACGGCGTCGTCGGGCAAATGGGACGTGCCCGGCAGGAGAACACACACCCTGGCTCAAGGCCAGACCCAGACTCGCCCAGTCGGCTCGCCTCGGCTGCGAATCGGAGCATTGGCCCTTTGCTCGCGCTGTTCGCTGTCGAGCACTACCTGAGCCTTCTCGAGTCATCCCGCGCTAGGGCGCGAGATAGTGCCCCGACAGCGCATCACAAATACCGTTTGAACCGACTGAGGTCTCTGCGGAAGGAACTCCTCAAGGATGGCGTCGACCTTCCCCCGCTCGCCCGCGACTGTCTCGTCGTTACAAGCAAGTTCTGGCGCGAAGCGATGGGGCTTGATTTGAGGACTGCATCGATGCCGCGCAGCCCGAGCAGAACCGACGTTGATCTTCTCAGTGCAACCCGCAAGCGGCACAAGGCGAGAATCAGGCAGGTGCTCCGCGCGGACGCAAACTACCGCCAAACACTTTCGACGGTGTCTGCGCTGGGCTCAAGCATTGAATCGACCCGCACCTCACGCGCTGCCTTGTTCGTATCGGTGGGGACCCTCGCGGTGACGGTACTGGTCCTCGCGAGCACCCCCGACGCGCTCTCCAACGGGTGGTCCGTTATCGTCAAGTTCTGGGCCGGGGTCTGGGATTGAACCTCTGACGGGTGCGCGCACCACGCCCGCCCGTTCACCTATTCGCTAACGATCAAGGACTGTGACCGATGGCCTACCCCACGCTCGCCCTTCACCTACTCATCTCGGCCCCTTCGGACGTGCCCGTCGACGACATGGCGACCGTCCGCAAGACGATAAGCCAGTGGAACCTCAACCTCGGCCGCGCTGTCGGGCTGACGGTGCTGCCTGTATCTTGGAACGAGCACGCCGTCGCCGAGTTTGGCGAGCGGCCACAGGCCATCCTCAACCACCAGATCGTCGAGGAGGCGGACCTCGCGATCGCGCTCTTCCACGACCGGCTCGGCACGCCGACGGGGGAGTCCGCGTCCGGCACGGCCGAAGAGATCAGAGTTCTGGTCGCGGCGGGGAAGTCGGTCGCCGTCCTTGCCAGTGCTACACCTCGAGCGCCGCTCAGGGGCGAAGCCTTGCAGGAGAGACAGCGGCTCGACGCCTATCTGGACGATTTGCGTACGGCCGCCCTTGTCTTCGAGTACATGCACGCAGGAGACCTCGTCGGCCACCTCAACAACTTCCTCAGCAGGGCCACTGCACAGTTCCAGCAGTCCGTTGAGATGTCGAAGGAGGAGTCAGCGGGGTCCGATTCGCAAGAGGGCGTGTGGCCGAGGGCCGAGGTGCGAGAGAGCGTGGGAACTGACAGCAAGGGTCGGCTGAAGACTCAGAGGCACTGGTCGCTTGTCCTCCACAACACGTCCCGTGGTCCGGCCTCGGACGTCGACTTCGCGTTCGAAGACTTGGACGACGACGCGCTCTTCCGCGTGCACCGTGAGGAAGGAACGCTCGGCACCATTCCTCCGGGGCAGGAGGCCCGGTTCCCGATGCTGCTTGCATGGGGTTCGCCGAACGCCGTCGACTGCGTGGTGACGTGGACGGACGCGGTCGGCGACCGTCACGACACGCGGGCGACGGTCCGTACCTGACGCCTATGGCCGTTGCGACGTGGTGGAGTTCCAGTTCGATAAGTAGTTCCGTTCCTACCTCTTGCCGCGTTGACCGGCCCCGTTCGGCCCTCCGCGCCGACCTCCGACGGCCTCGAGCACTGCGTCGACGCCTTTGGTGGCACACTCGTCGACCGTACGACGCAGGATCCCCGAAACGGTCCTGCTCCGAATCGCCGTATTCAGTCCGGTCTACACCCCGGATGGCCGTCTCGCGGCAGCAGACCCCACTGCAGGTGACGCAGAGGGCTCCGCCCTGGATCCATGCGTAGAGAGTTAGCCAAGCAGATCACCAGCGCGGGATTCACAATCTTTTGGACGGTGCTGATCAACAGCGACCAGCGATTCGATAACTTCGGCGCTCCGGCTGAAGAAAGGACTTCGGTAAGCGCGAGTGCTGCCTAAGTGTGGCGAGACGACACCGTGCCCCGCATCGGGGCTGGTGCGAGCCGACGGTGGGCATACGGTGTGCGCGATCCTGAAGTCACAGTCTGGCAACCGGGACTCGCGGATTGACGAAACGTACCGACGCCAGTTGCTTACTTCCCGCCGGCGCTGAGGCAGGCGGCCCTTTGCACCGCCCCGCAGAACCATGAAGGCACGCCTCCTTGGTGCTGCCCCTCTCAACGCCCGCGACCACGCCGTTCCGCCTGGCGGGACCGCCTGGCGATGTCGGCGGCGTAACTTGCATAGCCATGCCCGGCTCGATGTTCACGGGCTTCGAGCGTCGATGCGGAGTAGCCCAAGGCTCGGGCGAGCAGCGCAGGCGGCGCGGCGCGAAGCAGACCGTCTAGGACGTCGTTGTGGACGGCCTGTACGTCAATGCCAATCATGCGGAGCCTCTTTAGCATCGTTTCGTGGCTGACATGTTGCCCGGCCCGCGTACTGGGAAACAACCATGGGGAATCGCCATTCACTCCGCGTGAACTCCTCCGGTCGTCTATCGCAGCCAAAAAGACCGGTGCAATGACCTCAGGCAGTGGCAACGGGTCCTCCGAGAACTGGACGGAAACTCCGTCAGCAGCCACACCGATGTCGGCAATCCGCACTTCAACGATCCGAGCAACGGGCTGGCCAAAGTACAGAACACACAGCGCTGCGACCTTGTCGCTGGCGTGAATCGAGTCGTCGCGAAGAGCCGCTGCCAGCAAGTCAAGCGCAGTCTGTTCGCCCAAGAAGGGCCGCGACTGTGCCGTTCGATGGTGGGTCGCAGGCGCAGGCAACCCAGCACTCTTGCGCCACTGTAAGTAGTTCCGCGCATGCGATCGAGTGGACGTGCCAGTAGTGAGATAGTGCTGCGCGTCGAGCGACGAGAATTGATCGATGCTGACTCCAAGTTTGGTGTCTATCCACTCGAGCATCTTGATCGTTTCGGTTAGTTCCTGCTTGGCCGAGCGGGCGGGGCGTGCAGCCTCCGCGCCACCGTTTACGGCCTTCCGAATGCGCGGAAGCAGGTGCCAGCGGGCGAAGCGCTCGGCCTCAGCGCGCGCCGCCGGACTGCTAATTGCAGTGAGTTTTTCATCCACCCACCCCTCAAAGGAGGCCATCGCAGGGTCACGCCAGGGGAGTACCCCGACGTTCACGAGTATCGCTCTCAGATGCTCTACTGCTCGGCTCCGAGGCAGGGCGTCGAAGGCATGGTGCGTGAAGGCGAGGTCCCCGTTTCCCAAGCGACTCAGCAACTCCTGCACCTGCGGATTCCGAAGCCACACGATTGAACTCGCGGGCCGTTCGACGTCGCGGAGCGCGTTCTTGAGGGCTAGCCGAGCGGCAAGGGTGGCATCCACCCGGTCGCACACGAGAAACTCGAATAGACGCTCGTCAACAACGCAACGAGCGCAATTCCAGTAGTGCCCCATAGAGTGGTGTAGCCCTCGTGGTGGTCGCTGTCGTTGAAGACGAAGAAGCGGTCACCGCGGGACCTTCGAAATCACCGTCAAAGCT
>JAGXHS010000190.1 GCA_024636075.1 Propionibacteriaceae bacterium | reverse complement strand
GATGTGTATAAGAGACAGGTGCTCACCTGTGACGACCCCGACGAGCTGACCGAGCGCCCAGCCCTGATCTGGATCAACTCACCAGCGAACCCGCACGGAGCCACCCTGTCCAGGTTCGCCACGACGAAGTGGGTGCAGGCCGCCCGCCGATGGGACTCGGTGCTCGCAGCCGACGAGTGCTACTCAGAGTTCGGGTGGGAGTCCGAGCCCTGCTCGGTGCTGGATGTGGAAGTGAGTGACGGCGATGTGACGAAAGTGCTGGCAGTTCATTCATTGTCCAAACGCTCCAACCTCGCCGGCTACCGGGCCGGGTTCGTCGCCGGGTGTCCCACCTTGGTGCAGCAGCTCGTGGCGGTGCGCAAGCATCTCGGCATGATGGTGCCGACACCTGTGCAGTCTGCGATGGAAGTGCTGTTGGCCGATCAGCACCATGTCGAGCGCCAGCGGGAACGGTACCTTGCACGGCGCCAGATGCTGGCATCGGCGCTGCGGGCAGCCGGTTTCAGGATCGATCGCTCCGAGGGATCGCTGTACCTGTGGGCGACACGGGGTGAAAGCGGGCGGAAGACGGTTGAATGGCTGGCGGGGTTGGGCATCTTGGTGGCCCCCGGTGACTTCTACGGCGCCGCGGGCGCGCAGCACGTTCGGGTCGCGCTCACCGCATCCGACGACCGCATCGCCGCTGCATCGGAGCGGCTGAACGCCACCGCCAGCTGATCAGGACCGCACCGTGATCACGGCTTGCTGGGATGATGGTGCGGGGCTCACCTTCCACTCAGCGAATCGCTTGGTGTCATTGGCCCAGGTCTGCTCTCCGACCCGGACATTGACGATGCCCGCCGACTCGGTGGTGAACATGGCGATCTGCACGGCTGACCAGAGTGCCACCTCATCGGTGGACTCCAGGGCCAGACTCGTGCCCTCGGTACTGATCCGGACGCTGCCCGTGAAACCCTCGCGCAGCACCCTTTCGGTCTGGCTCAACGATCCCGGACCGGTCTGCCGATCGATGCAGCTCACCGCCGCCGCCGAGTGCCCCGTCAGTGCAGAGGCCAGGACTCGGGCGCGGGTCTCATGCTTGCGGTAGCCGTCGGGAACACCGGATCGTTGCACCTTCTGAGCCACGTCGTTGATGCTGCCTGTGTCCCAAGAGGGGATCTTCACCAGTGCCTGGTAGAAGCGTCCTGCCGAGTACCACGGGTCCATGATGTCTTCGACCGTGCCCCACCCTTGGCTGGGGCGTTGCTGGAACAGGCCGATCGAATCGCGGTCGCCATAGTCGATGTTGCGCAGTCCCGATTCCTGGAGTGCGGTGGCCAGCGCTATCGATGCTGCTCGTGGTGGCAGGCTCCTGCGCACCGATTCCGCGACGATGATCGCCGCATTGCCAGCTTGTTCCAGACTCACCGTGGCATCGACACCTTGAGCGGTGGCGCGACACTGCTGGCGGGGAGGTATCACTGCAGTGGTTCCGTTTCCGAGGAGACGCAGGACGAAGAACCCGACGACGAGCAGCAGGCTCAGCAGTATCACCACGGCTGCGACAGAAGCCGCACACCCGGCGCGTCGCGGTGAATCAGCCACAGTTGGTCAGTTCGCGTGCAGCGCGGTGTTCAACTGCACCGACTGACCCGCACGTGGCTTCACCAACACCGCCCCGGTCTGCGAGTGCCGCAGGAACAGCAAGTCAGAGGCGCCACTGAGCTCGGCAGCCTTCACCACCTGCAAGTCAGGCAGCTGCACCTTCGTGCCAGCGGTCAGGTAGAGCCCCGCCTCAACCACGCAGTTGTCGCCGAGGGAGATGCCGACGCCGCTCTCGGCGCCGAGTAGGCATCCCTTGCCGATGGTGACCACTTCCTTGCCGCCGCCCGACAGCGTGCCCATGATGGATGCTCCGCCACCGATGTCGGTGCCGTCGTCGACGGTGACACCTGCAGAGATACGCCCCTCCACCATGGAGTGGCCCAGTGTGCCGGCGTTGAAGTTGACGAATCCTTCGTGCATCACGGTGGTGCCCTCGGCGAGGTGCGCGCCCAGCCGCACCCGGCCGGCGTCGCCCACTCTCACGCCACTGGGCACGACGTAGTCGGTCATTCGGGGGAACTTGTCCACCGAGAACACCGTGAGATGTCGGCCCTGGGCGCGCAGACCGAGCCGGACGTTTTCGAAGTCCTCGGTGCTGCACGGCCCGGAAGAGGTCCACACCACGTTGGCGAGTACTCCGAAGATGCCGTCAAGATTGATGCTGCGCGGTCGCACCAAGCGGTGACTCAGCAGGTGCAGCCGCAGGTAGGCGTCGTCGGTGGAAGCCGGGGGCTGATCCATTTCGATGCTGGTTCGAACGACCCGGACCGTCACCAGGCGGGCCGGATCCGGTTTCGCCGCCAAGCGCAGGGACAGTGGTGAGTCCTCCTCTTCCGGCGGCGTGCCGAGCTGCGGGTCGGGGAACCAGGTGTCAAGGGTCTGGCCGGAAGCGTGCACGGTGGCGAGGCCATGGCCCCACGCGGTGCGTGGTTCGTCTCCGGTGCTAGGACTGTTTCCTGTCATGGTGGTCACTCTACCGGCGCCCTCCAGCGTGATGCCGCGTTCGCTAGGCTCGCAGCATGGGACTCGACCTGACCGCTGACCTGCTGTCGCTGTTTCGCTCGATCGTGGACATCGAATCGGTCAGCGGCAATGAGACGGCCCTGGCCGACGCCGTCGAATCCGCTCTGCGTTCCAGCCAGCACCTCGACGTGCAGCGTGACGGCGACGCGGTCATGGCGCGCACCCAGCTGGCCCGTGCGGAACGTGTGCTCATCGCTGGCCATCTGGACACCGTTCCGGTCGCGGGCAACCTGCCCAGCGAACTGCGTACCGTCGACGACGAGGACCGGCTCTACGGTCGCGGCACCTGTGACATGAAGGGCGGCGTCGCTGTCCAGCTGGCGCTGGCCGCCAGCATCTGTGAACCGGTGCGTGACGTGACGTGGATCTTCTACGACCACGAAGAGGTGGATGCCAGTCTGAATGGGCTCGGTCGGCTCGCCAAGAACCATCCGGATTGGCTGACCGCCGACTTCGCCGTCCTGATGGAACCCACAGGAGCTCGTGTCGAGGGAGGCTGCCAGGGCACGACACGATTCGAGATCGTCACCCGAGGAACGGCTGCCCACAGCGCCCGGGCCTGGCTCGGCCACAACGCGATCCATGATGTGGGCGACGTCCTGGATCGACTGAACGGTTGGCACGATGCCGAGGTCGAGGTGGAAGGGCTGACCTATCACGAAGGCATGAACGCGGTCCGGATCAGCGGCGGGGTGGCAGGCAATGTGATCCCCGACGAGTGCAGGATCGAGATCAACTATCGTTTCGCCCCCGACAAGTCACCCGAGCAGGCCCTGGCTCATGTGCAGGAAGTCTTTGACGGCTACCCGATGACCGTCACCGACATGTCGCCCGCTGCGCGCCCAGGGTTGGATCAGCCCGCCGCAGCTGCCTTCCTGGCTGCCGTGGGGGGAAGCGCCCTGCCGAAGTACGGCTGGACTGACGTGGCACGATTCAGTGCACTGGGGATCCCCGCAGTGAACTATGGCCCGGCGGATCCGGGCAAGGCGCACGCCGACGACGAATACTGCCCGGTGGCCGATCTGGAGATCTGCCGCAACGGCCTGCAGCGGTGGCTGGTCTCAGACACGGTGGGACGAGACAACCCCATGCAGCGAGACGCGACTGGAGACGTGAATGACTGACCTGACGCCCCGGGATCGGGGGACGCCCCGGGATCGGGGCATGGTGCAGGGTCCGGTGCTGAGACGGGACAAGCAGCGTCAGGGCAGTACGACCGACCAGCGGTTGCTGGAGTTTCCCGGTGGGAGCGACTGGGTGCACGCCGACCCATGGCGGGTGCTCAGGATCCAGAGCGAGTTCGTCGAGGGTTTCGGCACCCTGGCCGAACTGGGACCGGCGGTCAGTGTCTTCGGGTCGGCGCGCACTTCGGTGGGCCATCCGATGTACCGGGCGGCCACCCGGATCGCTGAGGACCTGGTGGGTCGTGGCTATGCGGTGATCACCGGCGGTGGCCCCGGCATCATGGAGGCCGCCAACAAGGGCGCAGCCGAGTCCGACGGCGTGTCGGTGGGTTTGGGCATTGAGCTGCCCTTCGAAGCATCGATGAACGAGTACGTGAACCTGGGCATCAACTTCCGCTACTTCTTCACCCGAAAGGTGATGTTCCTGAAGTACGCGCAGGGCTTTGTCGCCATGCCCGGGGGACTGGGCACCTGCGATGAGCTGTTCGAGGCGCTGACCCTCACCCAGACCGGCAAGATGACAAACTTTCCGGTTGCACTGTTCGGTAGCGACTACTGGAACGGGATGGTGGGCTGGCTGCGCGACACAGTGCTGGCAGAGGGCTACCTCAACGAGCGGGACCTGACGATGTTCCTGGTTACCGATGACATCACCGAAGCCGTCGACCACGTCACCGGCCACTGACGACAGGACGAACGACATGGAGTGGATTCTGGGAGCCGTCGTGGTGCTGATCATCGGACTGGCCGTGCTGGCCGGTAGTGGGCGGTTCAGCACCATCACAGACCCAATTGACGATCGGGCGGTACCGCGTCTGCCCGATGGTGAGATCACCGCAGACGATCTGGACCGGGTGGAGTTCGCAGTGGTGACACGTGGCTATTCCCCACCGCAGGTGGATGCGCTGCTGGCCCGGTTGCGGTACCAACTGGAACACGAAACACCCCCTGCGGTGGAGAGCCACAGCAATGTTTCCCCTGATGCGGAATAATGGAGACAAATTGCAACAGAGATGAGGATCACATGGCAGCAATGAAGCCCCGCACTGGTGATGGGCCCATGGAGGTCACGAAGGAAGGTCGCGGCATCATCATGCGCGTCCCGGTCGATGGAGGTGGACGCCTGGTGGTTGAACTGAACGCCGCCGAAGCAACGGATCTGCTGAACTGCCTCAAGGAAATCGTAGGCTGAGACAACCGGTCTCGACCAGAAAATACCGCACGCGACCCGCCACATCACACGCAGCAGCGGCGCCCCGAAACCGGGGCGCCGCTGCTGCGTGTGCGACTGGTCTCAGTTGCTGTCGTGGTGCTCGACTGCGTCCTTGTACACCTCAATTGTCTCCTGGGCGATCTTCGCCCAGCTGAAGTGGTCGATGGCACGCTGGCGACCCTTCGTGCCCATCTCCTTGGCGAGTGAGGCATCGCGGGTGACGTCGTTCAGCTTCTGGGCGAAGGACTCCTCGAACTTCTTGACGAAGGCGGGGTCTCCAGCCTGCTTCGGGTCGTAGGGAACCAGATAGCCGGTCTCGCTGTCCACCACGACCTCGGGAATGCCGCCGACGGCGCTGGCCACCACGGCCGTGCCAGCGGCCATCGCCTCGAGGTTCACGATACCCAGCGGCTCGTACACCGAGGGGCAGGCGAATGTGGTGGCGTGGGAGAGGATCTGGCGGACGCTGGCCCGGGGGAGCATCTCCTGGATCCAGGTGACTGAACCGGCACGCTGATTCTTCAGCTCGCCGAACGCCTTGTTGAACTCCTCGGCGATCTCGGGCGTGTCGGGTGCTCCGGCCAACAGGATCAACTGAGTTTCGGGGTCCATCATGGCCGCGGCCCGGACCAGGTGCACCAGACCCTTCTGGCGGGTGATCCGGCCCACGAACACCACCGAGGGGCGATCCAGATCCATGCCGATCTGTTCGACCACGTCAGTGTTGTGGTCGGGGGCGAACGCTTCGGGATCGATCCCGTTGCGGACCACCTTCACCTTGTTCGGGTCCAGGTTGGTGTAGCTGTCCAGTACGTCGGTACGCATCCCGTCGCTCACGGCGATGACCGCGTCCGCCGCCTCGAAGGCGGTCTGTTCCGCCCAGGAACTCAGTCGGTACCCGCCGCCGAGCTGTTCCGCCTTCCACGGCCGGTGCGGCTCCAGCGAGTGCGAGGTCACAACGTGCGGGATGCCCTTGAACAGCCCCGCCATGTGACCGGCGAGGTTGGCGTACCAGGTGTGCGAATGGACGAGGTCCACATCGCCCATGGCGTCGACCATCGCGAGGTCGGCCCCGAAGACGCGCAGCGCTGCGTTCGCCCCCGGTGGGTAGTTCTCTGGGTGCGCGATGGCCCCGGGGCGGGGGTCACCCATGCACTGGACTTCGACGTCGACGAACTGTTCCAGTTGTGGCACCAGCTGGCCCACATGGACCCCGGCGCCGCCGTAGATGGCGGGTGGATATTCACGGGTGAGAATTGATACGCGCATGCGCAAAATGGTGTCACACCTGGAGCACCCGGGCGGAGATTGGCTGAATTCTCAGCGACCGGGGTGGGCGTGATGAACCCTTGTCGACAAGCTTCCCCTCCGTGGCAACCGGCGATGCGATACGGGAAGGCAAAGTTGCCGAACCCCGCTCGCGAGGTGCCGAATCGTCGTAGGTTTGGTCACATGACCACTAGACCAAGAGTGCTCGCCATCGTCCTTGCCGGCGGCGAAGGCAAGCGTTTGATGCCCCTCACCTCAGAACGAGCGAAGCCCGCGGTCCCCTTCGGTGGGTCCTACCGTTTGATCGACTACGTGCTGTCCAACCTCGTCAACTCGGGAATGCGGCAGATTGCCGTGTTGACGCAGTACAAGTCCCATTCCCTGGACAAGCACATCTCGGTGACCTGGCGGCTGAGCGCGATGCTCGGAAACTACGTCACCCCGGTGCCCGCCCAGCAGCGTCTCGGGCCACGTTGGTACCAGGGCAGCGCGGATGCGGTGTTCCAGTCCTTCAACCTCATCACCGACGAGGACCCGGAG
>JAGXHS010000189.1 GCA_024636075.1 Propionibacteriaceae bacterium | reverse complement strand
TTGGCGGAGTAGTCCCCATGGGCTCAGTCTGGACCACAACTACTCGCCCAAACGGGCGGATGGCTCCAATCAACGTGGGGAACAGTTCCGCGCGCCGCGCCTGTCCGTCGAAGGTCCCCCGCAGACCCCGCTGCTCTTCCACGGTCAGCCGCGCATCTCCCGTGCGGCCGAGCCCCAAGGCTTCTTCGGGTCATGAACCGCGACGGCAAGCGTCGTGTCGCTCTGGCCGTAGTAGGCCAGCCATAGTCCCCGGAAGAACACCAGCCCCTCGACGAACGTGACGTTGGAGATGAGTCCGTGAGTGTCCTCGAACGTCTGGGGGTGGAACAGCCCCACTCCGGCCGACTGTTGGGATCGGTCGGGGCTTGACCCTCCGCACCAACCCTTGACATCACACTCGAGTGAGGGGGAGGCCAGGTGCAGGGCTCGTTACCTTCACGCCCCGGATCAGGAGCCACAAAGCCAGGCCGACTTCGGCGACGAAACTCACGAAGGTCCCCGGAACCGTGATCGCCGGGTAGTCCGGTAGGAGCAGAGCCTGGAGGAACCAGATCTGCTCGGAGATTCCGTCAAGGATGAGCAGGATGCCCAGGATTCGCGGGAGGAATCCGGACTTGAGGACGAGGTAGCCGAGCGGGAACAGCCAGGTGCCGAAGAACAACTGGGCGGTGACGAAGCCGGTTCGGTACACGTTGATGGCGAGCTGCGCAGTGGCTTCCGCCTGTGCCGGCTGGAGGGTCGCCGGCCCGTCGGTGGCGTCAACCGTGAGCATCGCCGACACGAGGTGGAGCATGCTCGCGCACTGGATCGCGACTCCCACCACGTTGAGCAGGAGGAAGAGCAACGCCAGGTCCTTGTTGACGGTCCGCAGCAGGACATAAAGCCCCCACGCGGCCATCAGGAAGAGGAATGCTGACACGAAGGCTGTCACGAGGCCGAGGCGGAACGACCACGGACTTGTGGTGATCGAGCCGTAGATCTGCTCTGCGTCGCCCAGTCCGATGTGTCCCAGAGCGTTGGCGAGCACGGACGTTACGATGAACGACAGATACAACCCGCCGGTGAACCTGGCCAGCGTGACCCGGGCGAGCCGGTCGGTGATTTCAAATGACATGTGAACTCCTCGTCCCCGCGCTATTGGGGAAATCGCAGGTGTACTGCGTAAACCGCCGCATACCCAATCTAGGTGTACGGTGTACACTTGTCAATAGCCGAGGCCTCAATCCTGGGGCGGAAGTTGAGGGGAAGGTGCAGTGAGAACTCCAAGCGGTGCGGGCGGGCCGGCTCGCCGGGCCACACTCAGCCGTGACCGGGTCCTGCGCGGTGCCATCGCGTACGCCGACGTCAATGGCATCGAGTCCTTGAGTATGCGCGGCCTCGCTCAGGAGCTCGGCGTGGTGCCGATGGCCCTGTACAAGCATGTGGTCAACAAGGAAGACCTCCTCGACGGCATGATCGAGGTGGTCGTCGGCGAGATCGACCAGGCCCAAGGGACTGGTCAGTGGAAGCACGACGTCCGCCAACGCATTCTCGCCGCCCACAAGTCGCTGCTGTTCCACCCCTGGGCGCGTGCTGTCCTCGAGTCGCGCTCATCGATGACTCCGGCCATGCTCGACTACCTGGACTCCCTGACCGGGTTGTTCCTCGCCGGAGGCCTATCGGTCGACCTGACCCACCACGTCATGCACACCCTGGGAAACCGGATGTGGGGCTTCAGTCAAGAACTGTTCGCCGCAACCCCCAAGTCCGACACCGAATCCTTGAACACCCAGCGGAACGCTCTCCCTCGGCAACGCCCCCACCTCGCCGAGATCGCCAAGGCCGCCGCCCATGCAGACCCCAGTTCGACCGTCGGCCCCGGTTGCGACGACCAGTTCGAGTTCGAGTTCGCCCTCGACCTGATCCTCGACGGCGTCGACACCCTGCACGCACGCCACTGGAGCTCGGCCCGGCCAACCACCACCGCCTCAGACTGAAGATCCCGGGCCAGACGCCCGGAGGATCACGTGTGCTCCGCAGGCAGGTCTCACTTGGTCGAACTGCGTCACCGCTCCGGATTCGCTGCCCGTGGTCGGGCGAGGGCGTCGGTGCATGTGAGCAGGTCATGGCGGAGTCGTTGTTGATCCGGCAAACTCAGATCGCTCACCATCTGGCTCTCGATCTCGGTCACGGCGTGCTTCGCGGTGGCCAAGGCCTCGCGCCCTGTATCGGTGAGTTGAGTGGGTAATGCCCGTCCGTGTGGAGCCGCGCTTGGTCGGGTGATGAGGCCGCGGTCCTGAACGCCACCGTGACCGGACCAGACTTTGTCGCTCTCCAAGTACGCGACCCGGAACGCGCCGCCCAGTTCTACAAGACCCGACTCGGGTTGCGTCCCGCACCGAAGAGCCCACCCGGAGCTGAGGTGTTCGCAACTGAGCCGATCGCGTTTGCGGTACGCGAACCGCTCCCCGGCGTCGACCTGAACCAAGTGCATCCCAGGCCAGGCGCCGGGGTGGCACTGTGGCTGCACACCACCGACGCCCAGGCCCCTTCATGACGACCTCGTCACGGCAGGAGTGGAGATCCTCTCCCCGCCCATGGACGGTCCCTTCGGGCGGATGTTCACCTTCATCGACCCCGACGGCTACGCCATCACAATCCACGACCAACCATGAGCCCAATTCGCAGCCACGAGGTCAGCGTCGACGTCCTCGGGCCCTGGTCCCTGACCACCAGCAAGAAATTCTGGGAAGGCTTCGCGCCCTCCTCGCTCGCTCCGCGAGATGATGCTGGTCTGAACACGATCTTCTGCTGCGAAAGTGACTGGAGACGCATCGAAGCGCAGGTCCGACAAGTGGGGCAGGCAGCACACATCAAGGTGTCCGGTGATGGTGACCTCGACGCTGCTGCCACCCAGGCTGGCCGATTCCTCTCCTTGGACATTGACGCGCGGGAGTGGCTGAAGGTGGCTGAACGCGACCCGATCATCGCCGACACACAAACCCACCTGCCCGGCCTGCGTCCCTGCGGATTCCACTCCCCCTACGAGGCTGCCGCATGGGCCGTACTGTCGGGGCGCATCCGCATCGTGCAAGCCGCGCGACTGCGCGCCAACCTCATCACCCGGCACGGCGACAACGGAGCCTTCCCGACACCGCAGGTGTTGCTGGACCTGGACCTCGACTTGCCCGGTCGAAAACCCGAATACCTGCGCGCGGTCGCCGAAGCCGCGCTCGATGGTCACCTCGACGCCGGACTGCTGCGCACCATGGAACCCGACCAAGCCATCTCCGCCATCCAGCGGATCAAAGGACTGGGACCCTTCGGTGCGGAACTTGTCCTCATCCGGGGCGCGAACGCACCAGACGTCCTCCCACACCACGAACGACGACTCGACGCTGAAGTCGCCGAACGCTACGGCCCCAACCGCGACTTGACCGAGGTTTCCCAAGCGTGGCGACCCTTCCGAAGCTGGGTCGCCGTGCACCTACGCACCCTGCGCGAAGAACGCACCCACGAAATCGCCCCCAGTGCACCACCGCCGCGAGCGCTGCCACGCTGGTCCTGATGTCAGCCCACCCCACGTATGAAGAGCCACTTCACCCGGCTCGCCGACCTGCCCTGGCCACAGAATGCACGGTGACGAAACTACGATCGCCAGATGAGCGCGAATCTTCTCACCAAGAACCTTGCCGGCGGCCACGCTCACCGCACCCTGTTCGAGTCCCTGGACCTGACTGTCGCGCCGGGCGACGTGGTGGGCGTGGTCGGCGCCAACGGCGCCGGCAAGACCACCTTGCTGCGGATCCTCGCCGGCGATCTGGATCCGCGCGACGGCTTCGTCTCGACCGCGCCCAGCGACGCCTTCGTCGGCTGGCTTCCACAGGAGCATGAGCGCGTCGCCGGCGAGACCGTCGGCCATTACGTCGCCCGCCGCACCGGAGCCGCCGCCGCGACCGCTGCGATGGAGCAGGCCGCCACCGCGCTCGGCGCTGGCAATCACTCCCGGGCCGCTGAGGACGCGTACGCGCACAGTCTCGACCACTGGCTGGCCAGCGGCGCGCCAGACCTCGACGAGCGTCTCCCGCCGATGCTGGCCGACCTCGGCCTCGACGTCGATCCACGCGCCGTGATGACCTCCCTGTCTGGTGGGCAGGCCGCCCGAGCAGCGTTGGCCGCGCTGCTGCTGAGCCGCTTCGACGTCGTGCTGCTCGACGAGCCCACCAATGACCTCGACCTCGCCGGGCTGGAACGTCTGGAGGGGTTCGTGCGTGGGTTGCGCTCCGGGGTAGTGCTGGTCTCCCACGACCGCGCGTTCCTCTCCCGCGTGGTGACCCGCATCGTCGAGCTCGACCTGGCCCAGCGCCGGGTCGCGGTCTATGACGGCGGCTACGACGCGTTCCTCGAGGAGCGGGCCGTCGCCCGCAGGCACGCCCGCGAGGCCCACGAGGAATTCGCCGACAAGAAGGCCGACCTGGTCAACCGCGCCCGCAACCAGCGGGAGTGGAGCTCCCAAGGTGTCCGCAACGCCATCAAGAAGGCCCCCGACAACGACAAGATCCGCCGCAAGGCGCAGGTGGAGTCCTCCGAGAAGCAGGCCCAGAAGGTCCGCCAGATGGAGTCCCGGATCGCACGCCTCGAAGAGGTCGAGGAGCCCCGGAAGGAGTGGGCGCTGCGCTTCACCATCGGCAGCGCCCCGCGCTCCAGCTCCGTCGTCGCGACGCTCGACCAGGCCACAGCGAGCCTTGGCCGATTCACGTTCGGTCCGGCTACTCTCCAGGTGAGTGCGGGTGACCGGATCGGCGTCACCGGTCCCAACGGTGCCGGTAAGACAACGCTGCTGCGGCTGCTGGTCGGCCGACTCGCCCCGGACACCGGCAGGGCCAGCCTGGGAACCTCGGTGGCAGTCGGCGAAATCGACCAGGCCCGCACCGGGCTGGCCGAGGACCTCCCCTTGGGGGATGCGTTCGAGGCAGCGCTGCCACAGATGGTTCCCGCAGACGTGCGGACGCTGCTGGCGAAATTCGGCCTCAAGGCCGACCAGGTCACCAGCCGGGTCGCCAGGCTCTCCCCCGGCGAGCGGACGCGTGCCGCGATGGCGCTGCTACAGGCCCGCGGGGTCAACCTCCTGGTCCTCGACGAGCCCACCAACCACCTCGACCTGCCGGCGATCGAGCAGCTCGAGGAGGCCCTCGAGTCCTACGACGGGTCACTACTGCTGGTCTCGCACGACCGGCGGCTGCTGGACAGCGTCCGGCTCGACCAGCGCTGGCACGTCCAGAACGGCGGGGTCACCACCGCACAGGTGAGCTGACCTCCAGGGCGGGAGGTAGCCTGCAGCCTCGTCGTTCCGCTGATCTGGAACCGGACCCGACACGTCCAGCGGCTGCGGCGTGAAATCCGACGGCCGGAAATGCTAGTGGTGCGGCTCCCCAGCGGACTCCGACCATGACCCCACTCTCAGGTCCGAGGAGCCCGTAGTCCATCGCGTTTGCGGTCTCTCGTGTCGGGCTGGCATGAGCGACGTTGTTGCCCCTAGCTGGCGACAGGAACCTGAGTCTTCAGATTCCTCAGCGACCACACGGTGACGACCGCGACAAGGAGCAAACACGCAACGCCGAGGCCCGAGTAGCCAACCAGAGCGAGAACCGGGCCAGCGAGCGCCCCGAACACGGCGGCCGTCGAGTTCATGAGTAGGTCCGATACGCCCTGTAGACCCGCACGGTCATCGACATCCGCGGATTCCGCAACCAGTGCGGACCCGGAAATCGTGGATGCTGACCAGCCAAGTCCCAGGAGAACAACGCTCACCACCACGAGTGCCTGTGACTCCGCGCCAATCCACGCGATGAGCAGGGAGACGACCAGGATGCTTTGGCCAACCAGGATCGTGGGGATTCGACCCCAGCGGTCGGACAGCCATCCGAACACCGGAGATAGGGAATACATGCCTGCGATGTGCAGGCTCAAGGCGAACCCGACGATGACCAGCGTGGCACCATGGCCGTAGAGGTACACAGGGGTCATCGACATCATGACGACCATGGTGGCGTGGCTGAGCGCCACCGCGACGACTGCGTACCTGGCCAGGCCGTTCACGCGCAGCGTCGCGAACCCGTGGCGAGGCGGCGCACCATCACGCGGTGGCGAGTTCTTGAGCGCTGTGAGTAGTGGGTCCGGCCGGAGTCCGAAGAAGTAGACAAGCATGGCGGCGAGCTGCGCGGCGACCGTGAAGACAAATGGGCCGGTCAGCGTCGGGAGTCCGATCGCGGAACCGATCACCTCTCCAGGCTCGATGAGGTTGGGACCCAGCACCGCCCCAATAGTGGTCGACCACACGACGAGCGAGAGCTGACGCCCTCTGTGCAGGGGCTGAGCCAGGTCGGTCGAGGCGAATCGTGCTTGCAGGTTCGTCGCGGAGCTGGCCCCGGCGAGCGCGAGTCCGACAAGCAGAACCGGGAACGAGCCGAGGGCAGCGGCAACTGTCGCCAACACGGCGCCGAGTGCGGCGACGGTCGACCCGATGGACAGGGCGACACGCCTCCCCCTCGCGACGGCAGCGCGGGCGAGCGGCACCGCGATGAGCGCCGCGCCCAGCGTGCTCATGGTCGCCGCCATCCCCGACCATGCTGGGGAGCCGCTCACGTCGGAGGCGAGGAGGGCTCCCACGGACACCGTGGCGCCGAAACCAATCCCGCCGAGAATCTGCGCTGCAACGAGAACTCGAACGACGCGTTTCTGTAGCGCCTCAGTTTCCGTCACCGCGCAATTCTAGAACCCTGTTGACCTATGAGGCTGACGCCAAAGACTTGGATATATCGTGCGGAAGCTCATGGATGTTCTTGACTTCGAACGCCTCGTGGTGCTCGGTCACATCACAGAACCCAAAACCTCCCAAGGTTCTTTCGGGAGTTCCCGGCGCCGGCAGTAGTGTTCTCCGACGCGCTTGGAACTGTCCCGAGGGGGGGAGATCAGTGCACTCGCAGGAGTACGGGTCACTCAGGCGACCTGGGATCGTATGCAGGAGTTGGAAACGTGCCCCGAAAGGTGATCTGGATGACCAGGAACGCACCGATCCACCATGACAAAATCATCGTAACCGCTTGTGGCGGGGGTGCTGGTGTAGTAGAATCGAACATGTGTTCGAGTCGATGACAGCAGCCGCAGACGATCAGCGTCCGATGGATGTTGCTGGTGTCATTGGGGCCCTGTCCTCCAACACGCGCCGGTTGCGAGCTGCGGAAGCCCAGGAAGCGACCTTGGTGGCCCGGTTGGCGGAGGTGTCCTCGGCGGTGGATCGCGAACGTCAGATCCCGGGGGCCGAACACCTGCATGTGATGGACTCCGACGGCACCCCGACAGTGGCCGAGTTCGCTTCCCTGGAACTGGCTGCCGCGTTGGGACTGTCCGCCCAGTCCGCCGCCGGCTACATCGTTGATGTGGTGAACCTGCAATACCGGATGCCACGGTTGTGGCGTGCCGTGCAGGCCGGCGAGGTGCAGGTGTGGCGTGCCC
>JAGXHS010000188.1 GCA_024636075.1 Propionibacteriaceae bacterium | reverse complement strand
CCGACACCCGCACCCGCTACCCCGGCACCGACCTGACCCTGGCCTACAGCGTCAAGGGGCACCCGCGACGCGCATAAATGAACTCACCATGTCAGGAGTTCTGGACTCGCGGACCACCTGGAGCACTCTTTCTGACGGGAGATGCTCATGCCCGTGGGCAATCGCGTGGCGCAACTTCAGCCACTGGTCGATCCGCGAGTCGACATCTGCGGGTTGCATGGTGATCCGGACGACGCGGCCTCCCGGCTGTGACCACGTCCAATGGGATCGCGGATCGAAGCCGACACTGTGGAGAAGCTTCCGCGAGTTCTACGCATTCGGCGTCGAGAAGGAGCCGACCTCCGCATTCACGCGGCCAGCGATGACTTTGTATGCGGGGAGGATTGGATCACCGGGTGCTGGGGTCGAGGTGTCCAACACTGCCAGCGTCATGTCCTGAACGGCGGCTTGCCATGTCGCGACAGTGATCACTACGACAGCGCGGTTGATCGAAACCTCCACGGTGCGGCGCCCGCGGATGCCCGATCCTGCTCGCTTATGTACCTCGATGAGGTTGTTGGCATGCTCGATTCCTCGCCGGAAGTTCGCCGCCGCCTGGCTTAGGTCCACGTGCTCACAATGCCAGCGTCGAGGCGTTCCTGTCCGATCTGTCGTCCCCGGGCAATAGTAGGCTTGAGTTTGAGGAACCGAATTCTTGGATTGAATCAAGCCGGCATCCAGGTTTCGGGTGGGGTCGATGAGGTTTTCTCGAGCACCGGAGGCATGGCTCGTCCGGCTGGGGCGGAGCCCCGCTAAGTTGGATAGGTAGGTCGCGGTGCATCAGCGCCCTACAATCGTGTCCCGGTTCGGTTTCAGAGGGTCGAGGAAGTAGTGCAGAAACGCAAATTGATCGAGGTATCGCTGCCACTTGAGGCGATCAACCGCGAGTCAGCACGGGAGAAGTCGATCCGCCATGGGCACCCCTCGACGCTGCACCTGTGGTGGGCGCGCCGTCCGTTAGCCGCAGCCCGCGCGGTGCTGTTCGCCCAACTCGTCGACGACCCTTCCGCGCGTCCCGACGAGTTCCCCACCGAAGAGGCCCAACGCCGCGAACGCGACCGCCTGCACGAACTGATCGAACGCCTCGTGGTGTGGGAGAACATCCGCGACGAGAAGCTGTTCGCCCAGGCCCACGCCGAGATTCTCAAGTCGACCGGCGGCAACCCGCCCCCGATCCTCGACCCCTTCGCCGGCGGCGGCACCATCCCCCTGGAAGCCCAACGCCTTGGACTGGAAGCCCACGCCTCCGACCTCAACCCTGTCGCCGTGCTCATCAACAAGGCCCTCATCGAGATTCCACCCAAGTTCCGTGACCAGCCGCCGATCTCACCCGGCTTGGCCGACACTCGCAGCCAGTGGAATGGCGCCGAGGGGCTCGCCGCCGACGTCCGCGCCTGCGGCCAGTGGATGCGCGACGAAGCCCAGAAGCGGATCGGGCACCTCTACCCGAAGGCGAAGCTGCCCGACGGCACCACCGCCCCGGTCATCGCTTGGATCTGGGCCCGCACCGTCAACTGCCGCAACCCCGCCTGCGGTATCGAAATGCCCTTGGTCAGGTCGTGGTGGCTCGGGAAGAAGAAGGGCAAGGAGGCCTACGTCGTCCCGAAAGTCGTGAGCGATCCGACCCATCCATCTCTTATGCGGGTGAATTTCAGCATTGCGCATGATCCGCGCGGTCCAAAGAGCGGCGGCACCATGCCTGGACGCCAAGGGGCGGTCTGCATCGCATGCCGAGCGGTGGTCTCGAAAGACCACATCAAGGCCGAGGGAATGGCGGGCCGGATGGGGACTGCCCTTGTGGCAACCGTCGCAGAAGGTCCGCGTCAGCGGATCTATCTACCCCCGACTACGGACCACATTGCGGCCGCGCAGGTGGGGCGGCCGGTTGACGTGCCGAGACAAGAGCTCGGCTATGATCCCCGCAATCTTTGGACACCGGCGTACGGTTTGGCGCACTTCGCTGATCTTTTCACCGCACGGCAGTTGGTGGCGCTCACCACATTCAGCGACCTGATTGGTGAGGCACACACCCGCGTGCTCGCCGACAGTGCCAACCCCGCCCACGCGGACGCCGTCGCCACCTACCTCGGGTTCTCTGTAAGCAAGGCGCTGGCTCGGAACAACATGATGTGCACGTGGGAAGTGGGGATGGATCGCCTCAGAGGGTCCTTCCAGCGTCAGGCCATCCCCATGACATGGGACTTCGCTGAAGCGAATCCGCTTACGGCCACCGGCGGTGGCTTCACCGCTGTGATTCAGTCCGAGTTCGAGGTGCTCAATGCGCTCACCCCGAGGAGGGAAGCGACCGCCACCCAGGCGGACGCTGCGACTTGCTCACACGCAGGTTTCTTGATCAGCACCGATCCTCCCTACTATGACAACATCGGTTACTCCGATCTCTCGGACTTCTTCTATGTGTGGCTTCGCCGAAGCTTGCGCGAGGTTCACCCGGAACTGTTCTCGACGCTGCTGGTACCTAAGGCCGAGGAGCTCGTCGCCAATCCCTACCGGCACGACGGCAAGACCGGTGCGAAGCAGTTTTTCGAGGACGGCTTCCGACAGGTCTTCGCCCGCGCGCGAGAGTCCGCCCTGACCGACTACCCGATCACGGTGTACTACGCCTTCAAGCAGAGCGAGTCCGACGGGGGCGGCGCGGCGTCGACCGGTTGGGAGACGCTGCTCGACGGCATGATCAGGTCGGGGTGGGCCATCACGTCCACGTGGCCGATCCGTAGCGAACTCAGCAACCGAATGATCGGCGCGGGGACCAACGCTTTGGCTTCCTCGATCGTGCTCTCTCTGCGTCCTCGCCCGGAGGATGCCCCGACGACCGACCGACGCGGCTTCATCGCCGCGCTCGAAGCCGAACTTCCGGGCGCGCTGCGCAGGCTGCAACAGGGCCTGATCGCGCCGGTCGACCTGCCGCAGGCCGCGATCGGGCCGGGCATGGCCGTTTTCAGCCGGTACGGCGGGGTCCTGGAGCCCGACGGCTCGAAGATGACCGTGCGCTCTGCGTTGAACCGGATCAACGAGATCCTCGACCAAGTGTTGAACGAGCAGGAGGGCGATTTCGACACCACCACCAGATTCGCGATCGCCTGGTATCGCCAGCACGGCTACGCCGTCGGCCACTTCGGGGACGCCGATAACCTCGCCCGGGCCCGCAACACCAGCGTGGACGTTCTCGATCGCGATGGCATCCTGACCAGCCGGGCGGGCAACGTCCAACTCATCCGATCCGGAGAACTGACCTGGGAGTACGACGTGCAGCGCGACACCCACACCAGCACATGGGAGGTGCTGCACCACCTGATCAAGGTGCTGGAGCGCGACGGCATCGCCCCGGCAGGGAACTTCCTGCAGACTGCGCGAGGCCGCGCGGACGGCGTGGTCAACGCCGACCTACTCAAAGAGTTGGCCCACCTCCTGTTCCGCGTCGCCGAGAGCCACGGCGCCACGAAGGACGCGCTGAGCTTCAACGCGCTGGTGACCATCTGGCCCGATATCCTTGAGGTTGCTCGGTCCGCAAAGAAGCCGATCGCGAGCCAAAGCACCTTCGACTATGTGAAGGACGACTGATGCAGAAGAACCTCACCGCGCACGAGCATCCTCTACGGAAAATCTTCTCAAGTGACTTCGAATTCCAGATCCCTGAGTATCAGCGAGCCTACCGCTGGGGGACGGACCAGGCTCTCCAGCTCCTCGACGACCTCGAGGAGACCCTCGATCGCGACGACGCTGAGCCCTATTTTCTGGGGTCGCTGGTTTTGGTCGAGCAGGAGGAAGGAGCGTTTCATGTCATCGACGGGCAGCAACGCTTGACGACGCTAGCCATCCTCTTCTCGGTCCTGCGTGACCTGGTAAGTGGCGAGGAGTTCTCTCGGAACCTCGCGGAGCGGGTGATGGATCCTGGTAATGAACTCGACGGCGTTCCAGCCAAGCCGCGGCTCACCCTACGAGAGCAGGACGCGTGGTTCTTCCGCAAGTACGTCCAAGAGCCCAGAAGCACCACGACGCTCATCAGCTTGAGTGACGCTGTTGCGACGACCGAGCCTCAACGGGCAATACGCGACAACGCCGCCGCGCTGGCCAAGCGATTTGCGGATTGGGATGACGCCAAGCGGCGCAGTCTCGCCACGCTCGCGAGCACCCGAACCTACTTGGTGGTGGTGAGCACTCCCAACCTCGACAGTGCGTACCGGATCTTCAGCGTGATGAACGCACGCGGACTCGACCTCACCCCGGCCGACATCTTCAAGTCCCAAGTCATAGGCAAAGTGCCAGAAGGCTCCGACTACTCGAAGCGATGGGAGAACGCTGAGGAAGCGCTCGGGAGCGACGACTTCACCGAAGTCTTCCGCGATGTTCGAACAGTCGTGAGTGGGGAACGTGCTCGCCGAGAGTTGCTGTACGAATTTCCGAAGCAGGTGCTGAATGCCTACATAGACCACGGCAAGGCGGCCTCCTTTGTTGACGAACTGCTGAGGCCTTACGCCAAGGCCTTCGAGCGAACGATCGCCTATGACTTCGGTCCAGGTGACGAATGGGGGCCAGTAAATGAATGGTTGAAGCGCCTGGACATGATCGACAATAGGGACTGGAGACCATCCGCACTGTGGGCCATGGTTGAGCGCCCCAACGATGCCGACTTCCTCGCAGCCTTCCTCAAGAAGCTGGAGCGGCTGGCCGCCAGTTTCCTTCTCCGCCAGACCTACACGACCCCTCGAATCGGCAGATACCTCGATCTGCTGAAGGAACTCAAGGGCGGTGCGGGCCTGGCATCCCCATCATTCGCGCTCACCGATGAGGAGAAGGGGCTCTCGCTGAGTGCGCTACGAGGCGAAATCTACCGGATGCAGGCACGGCGTGCGCGTTACGTCCTGCTGAGACTGGACGAGCTGCTTGCCATGGATCCGGGTGCCACGTATAACCACAAGATCATCTCCATCGAGCATGTTCTCCCGCAGAATCCAAAAGAGGACAGCCAGTGGCTCTCCGACTTTACCGAGGAGGATCGCGAGCGACTGACGCATCGCTTAGGCAATCTGCTGCTGCTCAACCGCCGTAAGAACAGTCAGGCCAATAATCTCGACTTTGTGACCAAGAAGCAGAAATACTTCACCACATCGAGCGGGTCCGCCGCGTTCGCACTGACTACCCAGGTGATTGGGCACGCCTTGTGGACCCCGGAGGTGATCGAAGCGCGCCAGGAGACGCTCACGACACTTCTGGCCAAGGAATGGGAGCTGACCTGAAATGGCCCTTAGTAATCGCGACCGCATCGACCGGATGTTTCAGGTACTGGCCCCTGCGCTCGACGACTTCATCTCGTCGGTGATTGGTCAGGTGGACGCCTCGCTCGGGGCTGAGTGGACCAAGCTGGTTCAAGGGAAGGACTTGAAGAATGGTATGCCCGCCGGCAAGTCGTACGACCCGCTCGACCCGCAGGTGCAGTTCCGGATCCTGACAGAGGGCAACATCACTGGCGGTTATCAGCAAGGGTGGTACCCGTTCAACCACGCTCTAGGCAAGGCTGGTGAGTCGTTCGCAATCGAGTTGCGCGAAGTCCGCAACAACTGGGCTCACAACGGCACCTTTACCGACGACGACGCCTATCGCTCACTCGACACCGGGGAGCGCCTACTCAAGCTGGTCGGTGCATCCGCTGAAGCCGAAGAAGTCCGCAGCGTCCGGCTGAACCTGCGACGCGTGACTGCGGATAAGGACGACAAGAAGGTTCTCAAGGCCGCGGTCACCAACCCCGAGGCGTCAGGGTTGAAGCCGTGGCGAGAGGTGCTCCGGCCGCATGACGACGTTGCGACCGGCAACTTCCATGCTTCGGAATTTGCAGCCGACCTCTACAAGGTCGCGACTGGAGGCGAGATCGACGCTGACTACGCGGACCCGGTCGAGTTCTTCAAGCGCACGTACCTGACGGAAGGTCTGCGCGATCTGATCGGCCGGGCCGTTCGCCGGCTCTCGGGTGACGACAACGCTTCACCGGTCATCAATCTGCAAACCAACTTCGGTGGGGGCAAGACCCACTCGATGCTGGCCCTGTGGCATGTGGCCGCCGGCCTGCCGGTCAGTGAGTTCCCGCAGGAGACGCAGGAACTGCTCCTTGCCAACGGCTACGCCGGAACCAAGGTCAACCGCGTGGCCATCGTCGGGAACCACTTCAGTCCCTCCGGGGTCACCAAGGAAGACGGCACTCAGATCAACACGATTTGGGGCGAGCTGGCCTATCAACTCGGCGGCAAGGACGCCTACCGGATCGTGGAGAAGGCGGACAGAGATCGAACTCACCCGGGCGACGCCCTCCACCAGGTGCTCTCCAGATACGCACCCGCCGTCATCCTCATTGACGAGTGGGTCGCCTACGCCCGCTCACTCGTCGGTCGCGATGATCTGGCTGGCGGCACCTTCGACGATCAGTTCACCTTCGCACAGTCGATGACTGAAGCATGCAAGGGCACCGCCGGTGTGCTGTTGGCGATCTCGATCCCAGCTTCGGAGAGCGGCGACGACGGCGAGACGCTCGTCGCAGGATCTGCCGAGGAAGTCGGTGGAGCGCACGGGCTGGAAGCACTCAGACGGCTCCAGAACGTCGTGCGTCGAGTCGCCGATCAATGGCGTCCTGCTTCCTCGGACGAGGCATATCACATCGTCAAACAACGCCTTTTCATTCAGGCGGACGCCGCCGCGCTGGCATCGATCGGCGCTACAGCTCGGGCGTACGTTCAGATGTACCGCAAGTACACCGACGACTTCCCCCGCGAGGCCCGGGACTCGGCCTACGAGGACCGGATAAAGCGGACGTACCCTATTCATCCCGAGCTCTTCGACACCCTGTACGAGGAGTGGTCGTCGCTGGAGCGCTTCCAGCGCACCCGGGGCGTGCTGCGGTTGATGAGCACTGTGATCCACGCGCTATGGACCGGCGAGGATGCATCCCCGCTGATCATGCCCGGCTCCATCCCGCTGGCGACCGCAAACGTGAACACCGAACTGACGCAGTACCTCCAGGATTCGTGGAAGCCGATCATCGACGCTGACGTCGACGGCCCGAACTCTGAACCGGGGCGCATCGACAAGGAGAAGCCCTTGTTCGGGCAGCGCTCGCTGACCAAACGCCTTGCGCGGACGGTGTTCTTTGGTGCCGCGCCGACGATCGCACCGGGCTCGGTGCACAAGGGCATCGGACGCCAACGGGTGTTCCTGGGCACAGCCGTTCCCGGCGACGTGCCCGGCAACTTCCACTCAGCGCTGACTCAGCTGGGTGACCGGGCGACCTACTTTTACTCGGGCTCCGGCAAGTATTGGTACGACCTTCAGCCCAACATCACGCGTACCGCCAGGGACCAGGCGGAGCGGCTGCACCGCGAGGACGTCTGGGCCGAAATCGTCAAACGACTCCAGAGCCAGGCGCGCACTCGCGGCGACTTTTCCGGCGTGCATGTCTGCCCCGAGAACAACGCCGATATCCCGGACACCGACGAAGCGCGCTTGGTGATCCTGCACCCCAAGGTCGGCCACAGGCGAGGCGCTGACTCGGCTGCGAAAGACTTCGCTCAGAAGGCAACTGAACACCGCGGTAGCGCCAACCGCACCAATCGCAACACTCTCGTCTACCTTGCCGCCGACGACGCACGGCTCGAAGAGCTGGACGCCGCTACGCGCGACTACCTCGGCTGGACCCACGTGCTCGCCAGTGAGGCCGACCTGGACCTGACGCAGAACCAGAAGAACCAGGCGAGCCAGCGTCAGGCACAGGCCAACCAGACAGTCACCTCGCGCTTGCTGCAGACCTTCATCTGGGTCCTGGCCCCGGCCCAGCCCGATCCCGGTGCCCCATTCGTGATCCGCGAGACGAAGGTCGAAGGTCAATCCGAGTCGCTTGCTGACCGAGTCTCGCGGCGCCTCGGCAACGACGGCGACCTCTCGACTCGTCAGGCGGCTGCGACGATCCGGCTCGCGATCGGCAAGGTGCCGCAGATCTGGAAGGCCGGCCACGTCTCGCTCGGCGCACTGTGGGCTCTCTACAGCCAGTACCCATACATGCCGCGACTGCGTGATCGTCGCGTGCTCAACGAGGGCATCGTCGACCTGCCGATGATCTGGCAGACCGACGCGTTCGCGTTGGCCACCGGCTACGACGAAACCGCAGGCCGATACATCGGGCTCTGGGCCCCGGAGGACAAAAGCGCCGCGCCCGCAGCAACGGATTCGCTCTTGCTGGTCCGGCCGGACGTTGCAGCGAAGCAACGCGACGCTGAGCTACCCATGCCAGTCGACCTTGGCTCAGACAAGCCGGTGCTCGACGATCCCGATCGCCCGCCGACAGTGCGCCCAGACATTGTGTTCCCGAACGCCAAGACTCGCTTTTACGGTGTGAAGACCCTCAACGCGGACAAGATCGCGTGGGACTTCAAGAATATTGCCGATGAGGTTCTCGCCCACCTCCGAGCGGACGTCAACACCAACCTTGTCGTCCGCATCGAGATCGAGGCAACCGACGCGACTGGATTCGATGAGGGGAAAGTCCGGACCGTCTCCGAAAACGCGCACACGCTGAAGTTCGACCAAGCAGGTTTCGAGGAGCAATGACTCTCGTCTATCGGTCGGTTTTCTCAGACTCCGATGGAAGGATCTGCCAGACCGTTGATGATCTCTTCGGCCGCTGGCTGAAACTCAAGGACCTGGAGATCCCCGACGATGGTTTGAGTTCGGACGGCACGGCACTTCTATCAGCGAGTGACCAGATTGCCTGGGCGCAGCGCCGAGAGATCGTGACCGCCACCACGGAAGTGGTGCGCCGTCTACGACTCGTTGAAGAGGCTGATGCCGCTCGTTGGGTAACAACCATAGTGTGGGGGGATAGCACGCATTCAGCTAGGCTCCCGGGGGCTCCAGCAGGCTGGGTCTGGGTCGACCTTGAGCACGAGACGGTTGGCTCGCAGCACTTCGTACGGCCGGGCAGTCCTCGATTGGTGCGCGAACTCTTGGCTGCCGGAGAGGCACAAGACGGTTCGCTGCCCTTGACGTCGGATGTCTGGGAGATCACCGGCACCCATGTCGAGGAACTCATCCGATACGCCACGGACGTCTCGCGACACGTGCCCATCATTGTGTTCGCGTATGACGGACAGCGCGCCTACAACCAGCCCCAACTGGCGAGCAGATTGGCGCGAGATCTTGCGGGAATTGCAGTCGTTTTTCGCCTCGTGGACGGAGCCGCAACGGAGCGCTTCGCGTCGCTGATGCCGGAGGGTTACGCCGTTTACGGCGGCGCCATGCGGACCTACTTGCCAGGCGTCGGAACTGACGATGATCTGGCGACCAGACACCGTGTACTTGGACGTGCCTCGCTTGTCGCGTTGGGTCCGCGAGCCTTCCCGGCGGTCAAGGACCAGATTCTCGAACTCTCGACTACGCGGACTGCGCCCTTCTCCTCGCGCCCTGGTCGTCAACGGAAGCCCGCCTGGACAGTTGACCGGACGCTCCCAAGAACGATGCCTGAGGCAACATCCCTCACCCTCGGATGGGTTCGATCCCGCCTGGACCGGCTACGAAGCAAATGGGGCATGCCAACAGTGGGGGAAGACACCGCCACGCTAGCCGGACTCCACGCAGCGTTCGAGGAAACCATCGAAACAGTGGCCCCGCCTGACGCCGCCGCACCAGGGACCGCGCCGCTGGAGGCATTGCAAGCCGCCGCTGAAGCTCGTCAGCAAGTGGAGCTGATGGAACAACTCCTTGATGAGTCAGATCGCGAATCGACTAAGGCGGGGAAGCAGTTCTCTCGGCTCAGGAGCGAACTGGAGGAGATGCAGCTTGAGGCCACGGAAGCAGTTGAGCAGGTTGACCGCAGCCAACGCCGTGCTCGGTGGCTCGAAAAGCGCCTGCGCCACCTGGGGGACGTTGCGATCGGCGTCGACGATTCGCTCCCCGAGGCTCCGCCGTCAGTAGCCGAGACGCTGATCCTTGCCAGACAGCATTTGCCCTTTCTTGAAATCTTCGACACGGACGAGTCGGCTGCCGCTCTGGATCTACATGCAGGAGCTCAGCTTTTCGCGATCAAGACATGGAATGCACTCATCGCGCTCAACGCCTATGCCGAGGCAGCCTGCGAAGGGACATTTCACGGCTCATTCTATTCGTGGTGTCAGGAACCGCCAGGCGGTGAGCATGCACTGCCCGCCACGACCGTTGCGATGACAGAAAGCGAATCCGTGGAGTCGAATCCGTCTTGGCGCGAGGCTCGAATCTTTCGCGTGCCAGACAGCGTCGCACCCTCCGGTCAGATATACATGCCTGCGCATGTGAAGATCGTGAAAAGGGGTGCGCCAGCCCCCCGTCTTCATTTCTACGACGACACGACCAAGACGGGGAAGGTGCTCGTAGGGTACCTGGGAGCGCACCTACCGACGGCACGATTTCACTGACATGTGTCCGATTCCGAGCATAGAGTCGATCCCTACAGGAGGGGACTAAGAACGATGACCAAGACTGAGGAAATTGAGCGGGAGCAGTCGCGCTTTGACGTTGCCTGGGCTGCGCGCGAAGAGAGTCGGCGATCACTTTCCAGTGCCTATGTTTCTGCGGCCGGACCTCGATCAGCCGCCACCGAGATCAATAAGGCCGCCAAGGTTGCGCGCGAGAAGCTCGGTGCCCCTGACGAACCGGTGGCGTTCGCCCGGTTTGACAGCGAGAAGCTCGGTGTCGTGCACCTTGGAAAGCATGCGATCACCAACAAGGACAGGGACCTCTTGGTGGTGAACTGGCAGGCCCCCGCCGCCGGTCCTTACTTCCAGGCCTCGTACGACGATCCCTGTGGGGTCACTCGTCGTCGAAAATTCCAGACCGAGCGCAACCGAGTGCTGGACTTCGAGGAAGTCGTATTCGCTGAGCTGGCGACCGCTGTCGAAGATCTGACTGAGTCCGAGCGGATCGGTATCGACGACACCATCCTGCGCGACTTGGAAAGCGTTCGCACGGGCGAGATGCAAGACATCGTCCAGACGATCCACGCGGCGCAGTATCAACTCATCCGTTCGCCGCTCGAACGGCTGTTGATAGTGCAAGGCGGCCCTGGTACTGGCAAGACAGCAGTTGCCTTGCACCGGGTCTCGTGGCTGCTCTACAACCACATGGCGACACTCAAGCCGGACGACATACTCGTGATTGGACCGAACCCCACCTTCACTCGCTATATCCGGTCCGTGCTCCCGGGGCTGGGTGATGAGGATGTTCGTCACCGTGATCTGCGGTCCCTTGGCCCCCAGCTCAGCACGGGGCGCAGTGAGGGTATGGAGACTAGGCGGCTCAAGGGTGATCTGCGAATGGCCAACCTGTTGGCGGCGGCACTAGATCAGAGAATTCGCTTTCCGGCAGACCAAGACTCCAGAACTCCTGACATGGTGATCGGCCGGTAGGCCGGATTCCCGTGGTTTG
>JAGXHS010000187.1 GCA_024636075.1 Propionibacteriaceae bacterium | reverse complement strand
GGTGAAGCCCCCGCGCGCCGCGGCTCGGCTGCCGGTCAGCACCGTCTCGGTGTCCTCACGGCCGGGCTCGCGCAGATGGGTGTGCAGATCCACCAGACCGGGCAGCAGCATCAACCCGTCACCGTCGATGGTGGTGGCACCGTGCGGTGCCTCATCGACGAAGACACCGTCAGCGATGTACACATCCCCGGTGCGTCCGTCAGCGGTGCGCACTGCTGTGATCGTATAGCTTGTCATCACTTTTCTCCTTCGCCACCGAGCATCAGATACAACACACTCATCCGCACCGCCACTCCGGCGGACACCTGATCGAGCACCAACGAATTGGCAGCGTCGGCCGCGGCGCTGGAGATCTCCAGCCCACGGTTCATCGGCCCGGGGTGGCAGATCGCGGCGGTTGGTTTCATGGTGGTGATCCGCTGCGGGGTCAGGCCCCAGCCGTCGATGTACTCCCGTTCGCTCGGGAAGAACGCGCTGGACATCCGTTCCTTCTGCACCCGCAGCATCATCACGGCGTCGGCCCCTTCGATGGCGGCGTCGAAGTCGTCCAGCACCTCAGCACCCCAGTACTGCACACCTGCCGGCAGCAGTGTCGGAGGGGCGCACAGCTGGACGGTGGCGCCCAATGTGTGCAGCAGCAGCACATTGCTGCGTACCACCCGTGAGTGTGCCAGATCACCGGCGATCAGGATCGTCCTGCCATCCAGATCTCCGACTCCCTGCTCCCGGAAGTGACGGCGCATGGCGAAGGCGTCGAGCAGCGCCTGGGTGGGGTGCTCGTGGGCTCCGTCCCCGGCGTTCAGCACCGAGGCCTTCACCCAGCTGGCGGCCTGATGTACCGAGCCCGAGCCCGAGTGGCGGATGATGAATGCATCCACGCCCATCGAGTCCAGGGTCAGCATGGTGTCCTTCATTGATTCGCCCTTGCTGACCGCCGATCCCTTGCCGGAGATGTTCAACGTGTCGGCGCTCAGCCACTTGCCGGCCAATTCGAATGAGGTCCTGGTGCGCGTGGAATCCTCGAAGAACATGTTGATGATCGTCTTGCCGCGCAGAGCTGGCAGCTTCTTGATCGGCCGCGACTGCACGGTGTGCATCTCTTCGGCAAGATCAAGAATCTCGATGATCTCGTGAAAGCTCAGGTCAGCGGCGCTCAACAGGTGTTTCACGGTGCCGTCCCCTCGATCACCGTGACGCGATCCACTCCGTCGGTCTCGGACAATTCCACGGTGACTCGTTGCCGTCGGCTCGTCCGTAGGACGCGACCGACATGGTCGGGCTGGATGGGTACCTGACGATGCCCACGATCGATGAGCACCGCCAACTTGACCTGCTCGGGGCGTCCCAGATCCTTCAGCGCATCGAGCGCGGCGACCACGGTGCGGCCGGTGTAGAGCACGTCGTCGACCAGCACGATCACCTTTCCGTCGATGTCACGGGGCACGTCGGTCTGACCAACTGAGCGGGTGGGGTTCCGGTGCAGGTCGTCGCGGTACATCGTGATGTCCAGCGATCCAACCGGAATCGTGGACTGTTCGATCTGGTTCAGCTGTTCGGCCATTCGCCGGGCCAGTGGCACTCCGCGGGTCTGAATACCGAGCACCACCAGGTTGCCGGTGCCGTGATTCTCCTCGACGATCTCGTGCGCCATTCGGGACAACGATCGACGGATCTCGGCATCGTCCAGAATTCCCGCATCGTCCGGAGCTATTGGGGGATTCGACGCCGAGGCGCCATCCGGGCTGTCTGCAGGCATCAATGGTGCTCCTTCGCCGCTGGGTGGGGCAATGACCCTCTGCAATGGGGTCCCCGGAGCGCCAATCTAGCAAGGCGCAGTGGGGCGTCTGCAGCCGGGATCGGAGACTGACCGGCCCCGACCCGGTCAGGATCAGACGGGAACCGCCTGCGGCGCTCCCACATTGCTGTCGAACCACGTGATCAAGGGGCGCAGCGCCTCCCAGTGGGAGACGATGACGGATATGGCCTCGGGAGTACCGAGCCATGGTGGGTTGCCTTCATGTCTGCTGGCGTGCAGCGTGCGACGCCGCATCAGTTGGAGTCGCGGGTGATCCGCGCTGACACCTCGCGGGCGGGTCTTGACGAGGTCTCCACCGATCTCGAACTGACTGGCTTGCAGAGTGGCGAGCAGCTTCTGCAACGCGACGCCAGTGTCCTCGTCATCAACCGACTGACGGAACCTCGCCAGCTGGGCGCTTGTCAGCATCCAGGCGCCGCCACCAACGCGCAGCCCGTCACCATCCAGGTGCACGTACCAGGCGAATCCCTCCGGGGACGCTGCATAGGCGCCCTGATGGGTCTTGTACGGGGTCTTGTCGGCGGAGAAGCGAATGTCCCGCTGTGGCCGGAAGATCTTCACCCGACCATATTGCGGACCAAGTTCGGCGAGTAGTGCTTCCATCGGTTGCTGCACCTGGGCGACGTAGATGTCCTTGTTGGCGAGCCACCAATGCCTGTTGTTGTTTCCCTCCAGGGTGCGGAAGAACTGCACCGCCTCTTGCTGGAAGCCGTGGAAGGAGTTCATGTCATCAGATTATTGCTTCAACAGCTCCGAACAAGCGTCATGCACCCATTGGGGCGGAATGCCTATGGCCGCACCGCTACGATGTCGACATGACACTCGGCAGAATTCTCGAGGTGGTTCCGACCTGGCCCGGCGCCACCGAACCGGATTGGGTGCTGCTCCTGGTGCTGTGCGTGGGCATTCCGCTTGCCGTGGGCGCGGTCGTGAGTTTGCTCTACTGGATGCCGACGCTGCGCAAGCAGGCGACCGCCGATCAACAGGGCGTCAGCACTGCGTTGGACACCGAGCACCGTCAGGGTACGGAGAGTGGATCAGCTCGCAGGGCCCTCGAACAGGGTGACCGGCACAGCTGATCAGCCACGAATCCCCGCACAACTCAACCAGTCGTGGTCCCACGGACAGCGGTTCCGCTGACCTGCCACAGCAGGGCGGCCATGATCGCGGCGGCGGACCCGAACATTCCTGCGGTGCTACCGGCGTAGGCAATGAACATCTCTTCGCGGCTCGCGGTTGCCGAGGTGACTCGCCACACCATCCCGATCGCGACAGCTGCGATCGTCAGACCGATGGTGCCCACGACGACCAGCAACAACGTGCTCCGCTCGGCTCGCCCGGGCAGTCGGAGGAGTGCTGGCGGCTGCCGCAGACTGTGCCAGCGCAGCCACGCGATGCCGGCGAAGCCCCATGCCCCCGACACCAGCAATCCGGCCACCACGTCGGAGGGTCGGTGCCACTGTCCCACAAGGGTCGAATAGCCGATCGCCCAGACCGCGAGTGTGCCCAGCACCGCGGTGGGTCCGCGCAGAGCGGGCGGCACCACCAGCAGAACGGCGATCGCGGCGGACGCGATGACCGCGGTGTGCCCCGACGGCAGCGAATTGCCCCAGTTCGGAGAACCGGCGGTGAGATTGTCCCGGGTGAACACGAGGCGCTTCAGCACCTGGGTGGTGACGTTGGCCCCGGCAAGCACCACGACGGCGACCAGGCTGACGAACGGTTGGCGGCGCAAGAGGGCCAGGATCACCACCCCCACGATGACGAAAGTCACCATCGGCAGGGACACGCTGTCCAACACCCGGAACGCCGTCGCGGACACCCGCCAGGCGCCGATCGTGGCGCCGCGAAGCCCGAGTGAATCCATCTCCTGACCGACACCGGTTTCGATGAAGAACCGATACATCGCTAGCACCCCTGCCGTCGATGCCAGTGCCATCACCGTGGGTGCAATGAGTCCCAGTGCGCTGGGACGTACGCTGCCGGGGCTGGCGTTCGGGGATGTCTCGTTCACCGGCTCACCTGCTGGACGCGTAGTGCACGCTCAGCCTGATCGCGCTGTTCGATCAACGACTTGGCCACCTGCTCGCTCAGCTCACGTTCCGACATCCACGCTTCCAGTCGATCCAGGTAGTCCCGGTCGGCGAACTGGCGCGGAAACAGCTGGAACAGCACTGTCTGCGCTGCGACGTGTCCCCGGGCTGCCCAGTCCCCGGAGCGATCACTGATCTGCTGCACCACCTCCAGGTAGCGCTCCGCGTAGGGGGCCAGCACAGCTTCCTGGCCGTACAGGAAGAAAGCGCCACAGATCGAGCGATGGGTGCCATTCGGCACGTCAGGATCGCCGGTTGCCCGCTGCCATGCCTGCTGCTTGGCGTCGACGTCGAGCAGCGCTGCGCGTACCCCGGCCGCCGCTTCCGCGCCGGAGATGGTGTTGTCGTGTTGCTGCTCCGCGTCGATTGCCGCCACGTCCAGATTGCCCATCCGGGCCAACGCCAGCAGGATCCGCCAGCGCATGTCGGTGTCCACCTGCAGTCCGGCGGGCGCTTCGCTGCCGTCCAACCAGCTGTGCAGCAGCGCAGCTCCGGCAGCGGAGGCACTCAGCTGGATCACACTGTTGGCGAAGGACAGCTGGTGGTCGGAACCCGGCTCGGCGTCCCTCAACAGCCCGGCGAACCGGGCGGCGGTACGAACCCGACGCTGCTGACGCAGGTCGGCGGGTGTGTAGGCCAGTGCCGCGGTCGCGGCCTGCGAACGCAGTGATCCCACTGCGGTGGGATCCTCCTCGGTGGCGACACCGCGGAGCGCCAGTTCGATGTAGTCGGCCGCCGACATCTCCGCGTCTCGGCACATGTCCCACGCCGCTCCCCAACAGACCGCCCGGGCCACCGGATCGGAGAGCTGGTGGATGTGGCCGATCAAGGTGTCCAGGCTGCGCTCGTCCAGCCGCACCTTTGCGTAGCTGAGATCCCGATCATTCAGCAGCAGCAGGTCGGGGCGCTGCTGGCCGATCAGGGCTGCGATCGGTGTCCGCTCGCCGACGATGTCGACTTCGAGGCTGTCGCGGCACTCGAGTACCGCACCTGCGGAGTCATTGCCGAGCTGGTACCTGCCGATCGCGATCCGGTGTGTCCGCAGAGTGGGGTACAGCTCCGGCGCGGTCTGCACCACATCGAACCGGGTCAGGCGACCCTGGTCGTCGGTGTCGAAATCTGCCCGGATGGTGTTGACACCGGACTTCTCCAACCATTCAGCGGAAAAGCCGGACAGGTCCCGGCCGGAAGAGGTCTCCAACGCCGTCAACAGGTCATTGAGCTGGGTGTTGCCCCAGGCATGTTCGGTGAAGTAGGCGCCCACCCCCGCCAGAAACTCTTCCTCGCCGACGAACGACACCAACTGCTTCAGCACCGAGGCGCCCTTGGCGTAGGTGATGCCGTCGAAGTTCTCCTCGACGGCTTCGAGGTCGACCATGTCGGCGGCGACCGGGTGGGTGGTGGGCAACTGGTCCTGCATGTAGGCCCAGTTCTTGCGGGCATTGGTGAAACTGGCCCACGGGTCCCGGCCGCCGTCATCCTCAGCGATTTTGGCCTGGGCGAAGTGCGAGGCCCACTCGGCGAACGACTCGTTCAACCACAGGTCGTCCCACCAGGTCATCGTGACCAGATCGCCGAACCACATGTGGGCAAGTTCGTGCAGGATCGTGTTGTCGCGGGACTCGTAGGCGGCCTCGGTGACGCGTGAACGGAACAGGTACTCGTCGCGGATGGTGACGCAGCCCGCGTTCTCCATCGCACCGGCGTTGAACTCCGGGACGAAGGCCTGGTCGTAGGAGTCGAAGGGGTAGGGGCGATCGAAGTGTTTTTCGAACACGTCGAACCCGCGCTGGGTGGTGCGGCGGATCCGGTCCTCGTCCAGGTGCTCCAGCACCGACCGGCGACACAACAGAGAGGCCGGGATCTCACCCTTCACCGACCGGATCGTTCCTGGCGCCACGTGGTAATGGCCGGCGATCAGGGCAGTGATGTAGGTCGAGATTGGGGGGGTGGGAGCGAATTCCCACGCCGAGTTGCCATTCGCAACCTCGACCGGCTGGACAGCCGGGGAGTTCGAGATCACGGTCCAGTCGCTGGGGGCGATGACGTTCAGCTGGAAGCTGGCCTTCAGATCGGGCTGCTCGAAGTTGGCGTACATCCGGCGGGCATCAGCCGTCTCGAACTGGCTGCACAGGTAGACCCGGTGATCCGCGGGGTCGACGAAACGGTGCAGCCCCTCACCGGTGTGCGAGTAGCGGCACAGTGCAGTGATGGTCAGCACATGGTCACCCTCATCCGCGTCGATCAGGAACCGGCAGTCCGCGTAGCGGCCGGGCTCCAGCATCTCTTCGTCCAGGGTGACGTCCAGCACCTCGTCGGCGATCAGGTCGATGTGGGTGGCTTCACCGGTGCTGTGGAAACGAACCTCACTGGTGGAGATGAAAGTGCCGGTCGGGTTCTCCAACGACTGACCGTCCAACCCCAGCCCGGACAGGTCCACCGTCACCTGGTAGGAAGCCACGGCAATGATTCGGGACCGCTGCTGGGCGCTCTCGCGGGTGATGTTCTCGGGTTTCATCGGCATCCTTCTGTCTGTGGGTCCGCCCACTCGAGGTTATCTCACCGGATCGTGCTGGCCTTGTCTCGCGGCCCGCCAGATGGTTCGCTGACAGCATGACTGATCCGATGACCGTCGATTTCTGGTTCGACCCGGCCTGCCCGTGGGCATGGATGACCTCTCGTTGGATGTTGGAGGTGCAGCAGGTGCGTGAGGTGCGCACGGTCTTCCACGTGATGAGTCTGGCCGTGCTGAACGAGGGCCGTGACCTCGAACCGGACTATCGCGAGGCGATCGACAAGGCGTGGTTGGGTGCCCGGGCCTGCATCGGGGTGGAGCGCCAGTACGGTAGCGAGAAGCTGTTGGAGTTCTACACCGCTCTCGGGACCCGTTACCACATGGGCAAGCAGTCCGCCACGGTGGAGACGATCCGTGATGCGTTGCAGGAGTGCGGCCTCGATCCCGAGATCGCCGACTCGGCCGCCACCGACACCTGGGACGAAGAGGTTCGTGCGTCCCACGACGAGGGGATGGCTCCGGTTGGTCTGGACGTGGGCACACCGGTGCTGCACATCAACGGCAAGGCACTCTTCGGCCCGGTGATCTCACCGGCACCCAAGGGCGAGGAGGCTGGCGAGCTGTTCGACGGGGTCGCCGAGGTGACCGCCTACGCGGGCTTCTTCGAGCTGAAGCGCACCCGGACCGTGGGGCCGATCTTCGACTGATCCCCGCAGCTCAGCTGCCTGGACTGACGCCGGCCGGTCAGCTGCGCAGACCGACAGGACCCTGCTCCAGCAGTGTGACGAAACCGGCCTCGACGAGGATGGGACGGTTCAGTTCGGCTGCTTTCGCAGCCTTGGTGCCAGCGTTGGCGCCGATCACCACATAGTCGGTGTTCTTGCTGACCGACCCCGCCGCCTTGCCCCCGCGGGCCAGAATTGCCTCCTTGGCCGAGTCCCGGCTGAAGGTTTCCAACGAACCTGTCACCACCACCGTCAGCCCTTCCAATGTGCGGGGCGTGGATTCGTCACGTTCGTCGGCCATCCGCACTCCTGCGGCAGCCCACCGTTCGACGATGTCGATGTGCCAGTCGACGCTGAACCAGTCGCGAACGGATTCGGCGATCACCTGCCCGACACCATCGGTGCGCGCCAGGTCGTCGACCGATGCCTGCCGAATTGCCTCCAGCGAGCCGAACTCGATCGCCAACCCACGGGCGGCGGTAGGTCCGACATGCCGGATCGACAACGCCACCAGTACCCGCCACAGTGGCACGTCCCTGGCCTTGTCGAGGTTCGTCAACAGAGTGCTGCCCGTCGCTGACAGCACCCGGCCGTCGTGGACGCCCCCGGGGATGGTCTCCGGGGATTCCATCTCTGCCGGTGTCGCGAGCCGGGTGTACTGGCCAACCCGCACCAGATCGTCGGCGGTCAGCTCGAACAGTGTGCTCTCGTCGCTCAGGACACCTTCGGCGAGCAGAGCGGTCGCCCCCTCCCAGCCGAGCGCCTCGATGTCGAATGCCGTTCGAGAGGCCAGCGAGAAGATGCGTTCCCTCAGCTGCGAGGGACAACGGCGCGAGTTGGGACACCGGATGTCCTTGTCGCCGTCCTTCTCCGGACGCAGTTGGGTACCGCAGGCCGGGCAGTGGGTGGGCATTGCGAACTCTCGCTCGGTGCCGTCACGCAGATCGACGACCGGGCCCAGGATTTCGGGGATCACGTCCCCGGCCTTGCGCAGCACGATGGTGTCGCCGATCAGCACGCCTTTGCGTTTCACCTCGTGGGCGTTGTGCAGGGTGGCCATCGAGACTGTGGAGCCGGCAACGAGTACCGGTTCCATGATGCCGAACGGCGTCACCCGCCCGGTGCGACCGACGTTCACCTCGATGTCGAGCAGTTTGGTGTTCACCTCCTCGGGCGGGTACTTGTAGGCGATCGCCCACCGCGGCGCCCTGGAGGTGCTGCCCAGTTCGTCCTGTCGGGAGATGTCGTCGACCTTGATCACGATCCCGTCGATCTGGTGTTCCACGTCGTGTCGGTGTTCGGCGTAGTGGAGGACGAAATCCTGCACGCTGGCGGCGTCGGGGAGCACACGGTGGTGCGTCGAAGTGGGCAGCCCCCACGTCCGCAGCCGTTCGTAGGCTTCGCTCTGCCGCTCGACGTCGAAGCCCTCGCGCGCGCCGATACCGTGCACCAACATGTCCAGTGGGCGTTGCGCGGTGACCCGGGGGTCCTTCTGTCGCAGTGAGCCGGCGGCAGCGTTGCGGGGGTTCGCGAACGGCGGTTTCCCGGCTTCCACCAGACTGGCGTTCAGGTCGCCGAACGCCTCGACGGGAAAGAACACCTCGCCGCGAATCTCCAGCAGGGCTGGGATGTCGTCACCGTGCAGCCGGTTGGGGATCGAGCTGATCGTGCGCACATTGCCGGTGACGTCCTCACCGACCCTGCCGTCGCCACGGGTCGCTGCGGTGCGCAGCTGGCCGTTGACGTAGGTGAGATCGATGGCCAGGCCGTCGATCTTCAACTCGCAGAGCATCCCGCCCAGATCTCCTTCGACCGAGCGACCCAGACGGGCGAACCAGTCGTCCAACTCGTCGAGGGAGAACACATTGTCCAGGCTCAGCAACCGCTGCGCATGGGTGATCGGCGAGAAGTCGGTCAGTCGGTGGGGTGCACCGACCCGCTGGGTGGGGGAGTCCGGGGTGCGCAGGCTCGGAAGAACGTCCTCCAATGCTTCCAGCTCCACCATCCAGCTGTCGTACTGCGCGTCGGCGACGGTCGGCGCGTCGCGACCGTAGTAGGCGTCCTGGGCGTCGTTGATGCGCGACACCAGTTCGGTCCACTGATGGCGTTGCGCCGTGGACGGCTCGGTGGCGGCGGCTGCCTCATCGGAGGTGTGGCCGTCGGGTGTTGCGGGCATGGTCACATCCTGCCCGATCCGGCGGACAATCCGCCCGATCCGACGGTTCGGGATGGCCGCAAGCTCAGAAGTGGTTCAGGTTGTGTGGCAGTTGATCGGTTCTCATCAACCGATCCAGGCGCGTCACGCTGTCAGCGGATCCACGGACCCGGCCACTGGCCGCCAGGGCGGAGATCGGGGCCAACCCGAAGTAGGCCGATCCGAGGGCTTCGACGTCGATGGTGACTTCTGCCGGTTCGTCGGTCTGTGTGACAAGCACGTCGTCCGGGGTGACCTCGAGCCGGTAGCTGCCCGACGCATGTTCCAGCGGATCATCGACCTTCAGGACTGAACTGCCGTAGCGGTCGAAACCTCGCACCGACAGGGCCTGCACCGGGTCGAGGATGCGCAGCCACGTGGTGTCGCGGTGGGCGCGCACATTCAGCACCCGGGGATCGACCAGCGCCCAGCGCAGCGGTGATTGTGGGTGGAAACTCTCGAATCGAGCCTTGTCGACGAGATCGTTGCGGGCGATGAACTGCCACAGACCAAACTCGGCGTCGGGGGAGTTCGCCACCATGTCGCGGACATGGAGATACTGGCCCACTTCGTGCATCTGCCAGATCACGTAGCCGTCGGCGATGCCGCTGTCGTCCAGGTGCACTGCTCCGCGCAGATCCCTTTCCGGAGCGGCCTTGTCCCAGTTCCAGAGCCCGTTCAACCAGCCGCGGTACCAGTTCATCCGGCCGTGCGATCCTCGGTGG
>JAGXHS010000186.1 GCA_024636075.1 Propionibacteriaceae bacterium | reverse complement strand
GACCGATGCCCACGATCATGCTCCTCCACCGCGTGCACCAGCAAGGGTGCACGGGCTCGGCTGCACCGCATCGACAAAGCGTTGGCCGGGACCCTTCGAATTCTCAGGAGTACTCACAATGCAGACCAAGCACAATGACCCGAAGAAGATCGTCGTCGTCGGCGGCGTGGCGGGTGGGTTGTCCTTCGCTGCCCGGTGCCGACGGTTGGACCCGTCGGCGGACATCGTTGTCTTCGACCGCGGACGCGACGTCGCCTTCTCCAACTGCTCGCTGCCCTATCACCTCTCCGGCATCGTCGAGGATTCGTCCTCCCTGGTGCTGATGACTCCGAAGCGGCTGCGGTCACAATACAACCTGGACGTGCGGGTACGGCACGAGGTGCTGCGCATCAACCGGGACGAGCGGACGGTCACAGTTCGAGACATCGAATCGGGAGACGAGTTCGACGAACCCTACGAGGTGCTGGCCCTGTCGCCCGGAGCCTCGCCGATCCTGCCGCCGCTGCCCGGCGCCGACGGTGACAACGTCTTCACCCTGCGGAACGTCGTCGACGTCGAAGAAATGCACGCCTTCATGCAGAAATCCGACGTGCACGACGTCGTCGTCGTCGGTGGTGGCTACGTCGGCCTCGAGGTCGCCGAGAACCTGCAGCTGTCGGGCAAGAAGGTCACTCTGGTGGAGATGCAGTCGCAGGTGATGATGCGACTGGACGACGATCTGGTGCAGCTGATTCACCGCGAGCTGCTCGACAGGGGTGTACGAGTGCTGTTGAACGATGCCGTGAGTGAAATCACCGACAGCACCGTGTCCCTCGCCAGCGGCGACCACGTGCCGGCGCAGGCGGTGGTGATGGCGGCCGGCGTGCGCCCAGAGGTCGGGCTGGCCCGTGACGCCGGACTCACCATCGGAACCACCGGGGCGATCTGGGTCGACCACAACTTCCGCACCAGTGACCCAGCGATCTACGCCGTCGGTGACGCCGTCGAACTGAGCCACCAGATCACCAAGAAGCCGGTCAAGCTTGCCCTGGCCGGACCAGCACAGCGGGCCGCTCGCGCCGCCGCCAACCACGTGTACGGTCGCTTCGACCGCCGGATGGGCGTCGTCGGCTCCGCCGTCGTGCAGGTGTTCGAACTGACCGCAGCATCCACGGGCTTGACCGAGCGCGAGTGCACGGTGGAGGGCTACTCCTTCGACTCGATCTACTACATCAACTCCAACAAGGTCGGGCTGATGCCCGATGCCAGCCCGATTCACCTGAAGGTGCTCTTCGAGGTGCCCACCGGCCGGATCCTCGGAGCGCAGGGCGTCGGCAAGGGCGGTGTCGACAAGCGCATTGACCTGATGTCCACCCTGATCCAGATGGGTGGGACCCTGCAGGACATGGCAGATCTGGAGCTGTGCTACTCACCGATGCACGCAACGGCGAAGGATGTGCTGAACCATGCCGGTTTGGTGGGGCTCAACCAACTGCGCGGCGAAATCGCCCAGGTCCAGCCGGACCAGGTTCGGGGACTGGTGGAGCAGGATGCGATCATCATCGACGTGCGGGAGAAGGGTGAGTTCAGAAGTGGTCACATCAAGGGGGCGCGCAACATCCCCTTCAGCCAGTTCCGCTCCCGCCTCGACGAAATCGCCGACGACCGGCCCATCTACCTGCACTGCCGAATCGGTCAGCGGTCGTACTACATGACCCGCGAGCTGAACAATCTGGGCTGGGACCAGGCGGTCAACATCAACGGCGCCTTCCTGGGGCTGTGCAACGTGGAGTACTTCCACGACCAGACAGAGGGACGCGAACCCATCGTCGACAAGTACAACTTCAACTGACCCCGTCAGCTTTCTGCCCCCGGTGCAACCGGGGGCAGAAAGCTCAGGCCGCTGAGCCCGACTCCTCGGGAGCACCCCTCCTGGTCATCGCGAACAAGCCAGCCACCGCGACCACCAGTGTCACACCGAGCGCGACGTGGACCCACTTCAGATCCATCTCGGCAAGTCCGATCTGCAGCACGCACAGCACCGGCAGACTCACCGCGTGAAAGAAGACACCCTTGCTGTGCGTCTGCCCACTCACCTGCCACGCAAAGTAGGCGGCAGTGGCAGTGGTCAGCGTAGTGACGTAACCGATCCATCCGTGCGGCTCCAGCAGGCCGTTGCTGCCGGCCAAGCCGGCGAGACCGAGAACCAGCTGGATCGAGATCAGCGCTGTAGCAATCGCTGCTGCCAAACGCAGGTTGCGGTACGGGGAGGATGAGGAAGTCATGCGGGCAGTTTAGTCGCCACCCATCGGTGTCAGCATCTTTCGCGCCCGCGGATCGGATCGCCGACCGTTGCGGGCGAAGCTCCGAACGGCTTGCCCGACCATGCCTTACTGACACTAGGCTGGGTGCACTGGTCAGCAGCAACTCTCGGGAGGCCCCCGTAGTGAAGAACATGGTCGTCTTTTCTGGTTCAGCGCACCATGGGCTGGCCGAGGAGATCTGCGAGAACCTCGGCGTTCCGTTGTCGCACGTCGAGATCAAGAGGTTCTCGAACGACTGCCTGCAGGCTCAGTTGTCGTCGAACTGCCGTCAACGTGACGTGTTCATCGTGCAGCCCCTGGTCCCCCCGACCCAGGAGCACCTGATGGAACTGCTCCTGATGATCGACGCCGCCAGGGGGGCATCCGCAGCTCAGATCACCGCGGTGATTCCGCACTACGCCTACGCCCGATCCGACAAGAAGGATGCCTCCCGCATCTCGTTGGGAGGCCGTCTGGTGGCCGACCTGCTGGTCACCGCAGGAGTGACAAGGGTGATCACGATGACGCTGCATGCACCGCAGGTGCACGGCTTCTTCAGTGTTCCGGTTGATCACCTGACCGGCCTCGGAGTGCTGGCCGATCACTACCGCGGCCATAATCTGGACGACTGCACCGTCGTGTCGCCCGATCTGGGTAACGCCAAGCAGGCGAGCCTGTTGGCCCGGATGCTGGGGTTGCCGGTGGCCGCGGGCAGCAAACAGCGCAAGTCGGACGACAAGGTCGTGATCGAGGCCATCGTCGGTGATGTGGCCGGCAGGCGGGCAATCGTGCTGGACGACGAGATCGCCACCGGCGGCAGCATCATGGAGCTGATGGACAGGCTGCGCGACTTCGGCTGCAGGGAAGCTTCAGTGGCCGCGACCCACGGTTTGTTCACCGGGAATGCCGTGGAGCACCTGCGGCAGCATCCGATGATCTCCGAGGTGGTGTGCACCAACACCGTGCCCCCGCCCGGCGGCTGGCCGGAGCTCGAAGTGCTGAGCGTGGCAAGTCTGTTCGCCGAGGCGATGCGCAGGGTGCATCAGGGCCGCAGTGTCTCCAAGTTGTTCCGTGACATCGATCCTGCCTACGCCCCGCCCCCCGGTCCCGACGCCCTCTTCTGAGTGCGCGGAGGCAACTGTTCTGGGCCGTGCGTCAGAACGGCCAGCCGGTGATCATTCCATTGGGACGGCCGTGCTCGCGGTAGTGTTCCTGCGAGAACGCTACGACGAACACCTCCGGCGGCATTGCCATGAACATTCCGATGTCGCTGGTTTGTGATGTGTGGCACTGCATGGCCTGACGTTTTCTGTCCAAGTAGTCGCTGACGTCCACCTGCCAGTGGATCTCGGCCGCCGGGGTCCCGATCGGGTTGCCGTCATCTGCGGCATCGACGTCCATGTCCACATCCAGGTTCATCTCACGCGCCCGGTTGATGCCCTCGCGAAGCATGTCTCGATTCAAGGTCACCTCCAGGACCCGTGGCCTCCGCCGCGCCAGCCCTGCTGCCCGGTAGGTGACGGGGTGAACCTTGACATGATCAGGATGCCCATAGCTGCCGTGCCAGTCGTAGCCGACAAGGTCATCGGCGTCCTCCTCGTCGAGGATGCTCGACAACGCGGCACTCGCTTCGTCAAGGTCGGCCCGGTGGAAGCTGGTTTCCTGGTCGTTTTGCGGCCACCCCGCCATGCCGGAATCGGCGTATCCCAACCACGCCACCCGAGCGACGCCCAGGACCTGGGCCGAGCACTCAGCCTCGCTGCGCCGACGATCGACCAAGGACTCATCGACAGCCAGGTCTTGAGGCACCTCTCCGCACTCACCATTGGTGGCGTAAACCACCACGACCCGGTGACCATCGGCTGAGGCTATCGCCATGGTTCCTGCCGTGGCCGAGGTTTCGTCGTCGGGGTGGGCGTGGAAGAAGACAATCGTGGCCATGAGCACCATGGTGACACATCGCCCAGATATCGCGGCCGGGCAGCTGCGCCCGGCAACCGATCGTCGCCATCAGGGCCGTGCGGCACACTTGTGGGGTGGACTCGAACCTGGTCATCGCGCTGCTGGCTCTGTTGCTGGCAGCGTTGGGTCTGTTCGGAATCGTGCTGCCGGTGCTGCCGGGCAGCATCACAATCGCCCTTGGCCTGCTGGTGTGGGGCGCATGGGGCGGATCGTCGTGGGGCTGGATCGCGGCGGGCGTCGGCTGCGGGTTCGTGCTGATCGGTATGACGGCCAGTTGGCTCCTGACAAGGCGGCGGCTGAAAGATCGCAGCATCCCTCGATGGCCGATCCTGATCGGCCTGCTCGGTGGCCTGGTGGGAATGCTCCTGCTCCCGGGCTTCGGGCTGGTCATCGGCTTCGTCGTCGGATTGTTCATCGCAGAGTGGGTTCGAGTGCGCGATCCAGCTGAAGCGCTGGGCAGCAGTTGGATCGCCCTGAAGGCCATTGGCGTCGGCATGCTGATCGAACTGTTGTGTGCCGGGGTGGCAGTCGTGCTGTTGACGGCAAGCATCGCTGGCAGTCTTTGAGCTGATCTGCTCGCAGATCAGCACCAATTGTCCTCACCTGTCGGCCTGCTCCGATAGCGTCACCTGCATGAGCGCTACGCATCTTGAAGTTGTCGACACTCCGCTTCGGCATCGCGTGCTGCGATGCGAGAAAGCCAACATCACGATCTACGATCATGGGGCACACCTCGCCAGTTGGGTGCCCGCAGGACAACGCGACGTGCTGTGGATGAGTGATCGCACCGAGTATGCCCACGAGAAGGCGCTGCGCGGTGGGGTGCCGATCTGCTTCCCATGGTTCGCCGCCGGCCCGTCGGGAGATCGTCGGCCGTCGCACGGGAACGCGCGATTGGCGGACTGGGATCTGGTGGACAGCGAGATCGACGACGAGCACATTCAGGTG
>JAGXHS010000185.1 GCA_024636075.1 Propionibacteriaceae bacterium | reverse complement strand
GGCAGCGTCAGATGTGTATAAGAGACAGATCCGGGTGTGGCCGCCCCCGCGATGGGGGTCGATCGTGACGCCCTACATCTACACTGGTGTCCCAGCGCCCGGTGATCCGCCATCTGAGGCGATCGTCGAGTCCGGAAAGGATGCGCCCTGTTGAGCAACGCATCAGTGCACGAGCGGGCAGAATCGGCGCCTCCACCACCCAGTTTTGGGCGCCGCATGTTCTCCTGGCTGACCGAGGTGCTCGTCATCGTGTTGGGTGCGCTGGTGCTGTCCGCTGTGCTGCGCGCCTTCGTCGGCCAGATGTTCATCATCCCGTCGGGGTCGATGGAGAACACCCTGCAGGTGAACGACCGAGTCGTGGTGTCGAAGGTGACCAGCTACGAACGCGGCGACATCGTGGTGTTCCGCGACGAGGAGCATTGGCTTCCCGACGGGCTCGACGAGCGCACCGGCTTTGGCAAGGCACTGGAGTACATCGGAGTGCTGCCCTCCACCAGCAGCAATCACCTGATCAAGCGAGTCATCGGAATGCCCGGCGACACCGTCACCTGCTGCAACGACAACGGCGAGTTGAGTGTCAATGGGGCGGCGCTGGATGAGCGTTCATATCTGTACAGCGACAGCACCGGGCAGGTCGTACCGGCAGCGGTGCCGTTCACCGTGGTGGTGCCCAGGAACCACCTCTTCGTGATGGGAGACCATCGCAACTCGTCGAGTGATTCCCGCTGCCACCTTGCCGACATCACGACCGACGGTCGCCCACAAGGAGCCACCGCGTTTGTGCCGACAGACTCGGTCGTGGGTCCGGCGGTGGCGATAGCGGCACCGCTGAGCCGCATGACTACGCTGGCGGATCCCTCCATCTTCGACGCGGTTCCCGCGCCCGGCAGCCCGGCCCCTGACCAGGCGACCATCACGCCGAAGGGCGTCGGGTGCTCCTGAGGGGAACGCGATGATTCGACCCGGCCGTGGTCTCTACGGCTATGAACGCGCACTGGGGAGGGCCGGCCTCGCGCCTGTCGCCGGTGCGGACGAGGCGGGACGCGGAGCCTGCGCTGGGCCTTTGGTGGCCGCTGCGGTGATCCTCGCCGACACCCCGGCCCGACGCATCGAAGGATTGCGGGACTCCAAGCTGCTCACCGCGAGGATGCGGGACCGGCTGCACGCCGAGATCCTGCAGAAGGCGGTGGCGGTGGCATGGGTCTCAGTGGAACATCATGAGTGCGACAAACTGGGCATGCACCAGGCGAACCTGCAGGCCCTGCGAAGGGCACTGCGGCGGCTGGACACGACACCGGCTTTCGTCCTCACCGATGGATTCGCGGTTGACGGTCTGGACGTACCCGGGCTCGCCGTCTGGAAGGGCGACCGGGTCGCGGCGTGCGTCGCGGCGGCCTCGGTGGTCGCCAAGGTGACCCGGGACCGGATGATGGTGGAGTTGCACCAGCTCCATCCGGAGTACGGCTTCGATGTGCACAAGGGGTATTGCACGGCCGCACACCAAGCCCGCTTGGACCAGCTGGGGCCCTGCGAGGTGCACCGAATGATCTACGACAACGTGGCGAGAACGGTGCGAGTGGTGCCTGGTGCGGCGGAGGGTTCAGCGCCCGTGCAGCTGGAGCGATAGAGTCGTACCACCATGAGTGCCGATGACCTTGAACAGTATGAGAGCAAGCTGGAGCTCGACCTGTACCGCGAGTACAAGGATGTTGTCGGCATCTTCAACTATGCCGTTGAGACCGAGCGCCGCTTCTACCTGTGCAACGCGGTGGACCTCAAGGTGCGTACCGAGGGTGGCGACGTCTACTACGAGGTGTCCATGGGTGACGCCTGGGTGTGGGACATGTACCGCCCGGCGCGGTTCGTGAAGTCGGCCAAGGTGCTCACCTTCCGGGACGTCTCGATCGAGGAGATCGCCCACTCCGACCTGCAGGTCCCCGAGAACAAGTAGGCGGTCTGGGGACAGCGCCCAGCCCGTTGTGGACGGGTTTTGGTGCTGTTCTGGTCCTTGCGGCCACAGTGGTGGCGAGCAAAGGAGCCACATGGACCCGCAACCACCACGAGGCGATCTCGCCAGCACCGATCACCTGGCCGCTGGTCGGCATGGTGAAGATCTCGCCGCCCACCATGTCGAGAGTCTCGGCTGGACCCTGCTGGCACGCAACTGGCGGTGTCCCGAGGGCGAGATCGACCTGATCGCGCAGGAACCCGGCCGCCATGGGGCGGTGGTGTTCGTCGAGGTGAAATGCCGACGAGGTACCGGCTACGGGGATCCCCTCGAATCGATCACCGTCGCGAAGCAGCGCAAGCTGCGTCAACTGATGCAGCTGTGGCTGCGGCAGAATGGCGCCCGGTCGGTGATTCGGCTTGACGCGGTGGGTGTCCTGTTGCAGCACGACCGGGCCGCGGTGATCGACCATCGACGCGGGATCCTGCAATGAGCAGCGCCTCGGCGTTCTCGGTGGCGTTGGCCGGTCTCGAGGGAACCCTCGTCGAAGTCGAGGCTGCCACCGGTGGGGGCTTGCCGCGGGTGGTGATGGTGGGTCTACCGGACACCGCGCTGTATCAGGCGCGGGACCGGTGCAAGGCCGCAGTGACGAGCGCTGGTCTCAGCTGGCCGAGCCAACTGGTCACCATCAATCTCACACCAGCCACGTTGCCGAAAGCCGGCAGTCACTACGACCTGGCGATAGTCACCGCGGTGCTGGCGAGTTGCGGAGCGGTGCCGGTGGAACAGACCCACAGGCTGGTCCTGATGGGCGAGGTGGGTCTGGACGGCAGGGTACGCGCGGTGCGCGGCATTCTTCCCGGGTTGATGGCGGCGATGGCCGCTGGAAAGACCACCGCGGTGGTGCCACGAAGTCAACTGTCGGAAGCACTGCTTGTCGAGGGTCTCACCGTGTGGGGGGTGGACCATCTGGTCGACCTGATTGAGGTGTTGAACGGTCGACCAGTGATCTCGGAGGTCCCAAGTACGGGCCCCGAAGCCGTCGAGGTCGCCGGCGATGCACTCGACCTGGCAGATGTGGTTGGACAGCATGAAGCACGCTTCGCGCTCGAAGTGGCAGCCGCCGGCCGCCACCACCTGTTCATGCACGGGGCACCTGGGCTGGGCAAGACGATGCTCGCGTCCAGACTGCCCGGAGTGCTCCCGGACCTGGAGCTCGCTGAAGCACTGGAAGTGTCCGCCGTGCACTCCTTGGCGGATGAGCAGCTGAACGACGGCCTGATCACCCGACCGCCCTACTGCGCGCCGCACCATTCGATCTCGTTGGCGGCTCTGGTCGGCGGCGGCATCCGGGTCGCGAGGCCGGGTGCCATCTCCCGCGCGCACCGTGGTGTCCTCTTCCTCGATGAGGCACCAGAGTTTGGCGCGAGGGCGTTGGAAGCCCTCCGCACACCGCTGGAATCGGGGTGGGTGACGTTGGGTCGCTCGCAGCAGCAGGTGAGCTACCCGGCCAGGTTCCAGCTCGTGCTAGCCGCCAACCCGTGCCCCTGCGGCCAGGCGGGCAGCGCGGAGAGCGACTGCACCTGCGCTCCGATGAGCATTCGCCGCTACGCGGATCGGTTGAGCGGCCCGATCCTGGACCGGATCGACCTGCAGTTGCAGCTGCCCCCACACCGCACTGGCTTGTTGGCAGGGGGCTCGCCGGGGGAGTCCACAAGTGTGGTGGCCGCTCGGGTGGCCGACGCCCGGGAACGGCAACGGCATCGGCTGGCGCCGTACCTGGCGGCGACCAACGCTGAGGTCGCCGGCGCCACACTGCGCAAACGGCTGCCGCTTCCCGAGGGGGTGGAGCTGTTGGAGTCCGCGTTGCGTCGAGGCAAGATCAGCGCCCGCGGATTGGACAAGGTGCTGCGGGTGGCGTGGACGATTGCTGATCTGGCGGGCAAGGACGCCGTCGCCCGGGCCCACCTGCGCACGGCAATGAGTCTGCGTCGAGGGATCAGCGAATCGGTGGCCGCCTGATGAGCGAAGAAGGGGAGAATGCGGTGGCGAGCGACCCGCAATGGGACGAGGAGCGACTGGCCCGGGCAGCGCTGGGTGCTGTGATCGATGTGGGATCGACGAGCCTGGCCCGGCTCGTCAGTGCCGAGGGTGCAGCGAGCGTGTGGTCGGCGCTGCGCTCCAGCGGCTCGGACTCGTCGTGGACCCGCAGGGCACGGTTGCTGGATCTGGAGGGACTGGTTGGTGCCGCGGAACGGCTGGGTTCGCGGTTCGTCGTACCGGGCGACGAGGAATGGCCGGTGCAGGTGGAGGTCCTGGACGAGACGGAACTGGGGGGCATGGGTGGTGCCCCCGCAGGCTTGTGGCTGTTGGGCCCCGGCCGACTGAACGAACTCGTGGGGGGTGCTGTTGCCATCGTCGGTGCGCGGGCCGCCACCAGGTACGGCGAGTCGGTGGCGATGGATCTTGCGTCGGATCTGGCGGCGGCGAGGGACGGCGGCCCAGGCCGAGCAGTCATCTCCGGCGGCGCCTACGGGATTGATGCCGCCGCGCACCGTGGCGCGCTGTCAGGTGACGGGCGCACCATCGCGGTGTTGGCCTGTGGCCTGGACCAGTTGTATCCCCGTGGAAATGCGGGGCTGTTGCGTCGCATCGGGGAGCAACAGCTGTTGGTGTCGGAGTCGCCGGTCGGCACACACCCGACCCGGGCTGGGTTTCTGGCTCGCAACCGGCTGATCGCGGCGCTCTCGGCCGGGACAATCGTGGTGGAGGCGGCGGCGCGCTCCGGAGCGGCGAACACGGCGCGCTGGACGGCTGCCTGTCAACGGGTGGTGATGGCCGTTCCGGGGCCGGTGCATTCGGGCATGTCGGTGACACCGCACCGTCTGATCCGTGACCAGATGGCGAGTCTGGTGGCGAACGCCGAGGACGTACAGGCACTGCTGGCGCCCATCTCGCAGCCGGTGCTGCTGGGCGTGGGCGGCGAACGGCGGCCGTTGGACCAGCTGGGCGGAGAGCTGCTGGTGGTGCGTGAGGCACTGCCGGGTCGCGGGACGGCCTCCACCGACGAGATCGCGGTACGAACCGGGCTGAGTGTGGCTGACTGTTTGGCATCATTGAACGAGTTGGAGGATCGAGGCCTGGTGCGCGCCGACGGTGTCGGCACCTGGCTGCTGGCTCGTCCCTCCCGCAGCACAGTCAGGTGACCACAGAGCAGGGGAGTCCCGATGACGTTGTACGCCAAGCCGAGTTGGCGCATGGCGCGCCAGATCACGTCGGACGTTGTGATGGTGGCGTGGGCCGTCATCTGGTTCCTGGTGGCGCGCGCCATGCATGCTGTGGTGCAAAGCCTTGCGACGCCTGCGCGGAAGACGGCCGAGACCGCGCAGACGATGGCGGATTCGATGACCTCAGCGGGGGAGCGGGTGGCTTCATTGCCTGCGGTCGGTGAGCGGTTGGCCGAACCGTTCAGCTCGATGTCGGGCTCGCTGGAAGAGATCGTGACCCAGGCCAATGCCCAGATCGACACCATTCATCAGATCGCCTGGATCAGCTCGCTGGTCACCTTTGCGATCCCGGTGGCGCTGCTCTTGTTGATCTGGCTGCCGCGGAGAGTGCGTTTCGTCACCCAAGCGGGCGCGGCACTACAGTTCGTCGATGCCGACGAGGATCTTGAGCTCTTCGCGCTGCGCGCCATGGCGAACATGCCGACCCACCAGCTCGCCGCGATCAGCAGCGACCCGGTGGGTGAGTGGCGGGCCGGTAACCGTGACGTGATCCGTCGACTCGCCCGGCTGGAACTGGACCGGAGCGGGTTGCCGATGCCCCCCGCAGCCGCTCAGATCGTCACCTGAGCGGCCGGACACCCCCGAGGGGATCAGCCGACCACGCCCAGCGGGCCAGCATCGGAGACCAGCACCCCGGCTGAGAGCACCCGGTTGGTCTCTGCGCGGTACGTCCTGATGGTGCTCGGTTTGGTGGACGTGACACCCAGCAGGTCCCAGCGGCCGTCGCCGGTCACGTCACCGATGCTGAACAGCCGCTTGAATGATGTGAAGCCGTGACCGATTTGGTGGCGCCCCACCAGCCGTCCGTCGGGACGTCCGTGGTAGGACCACAGTTTGCCCGCAGGGTCCACAGCTTGGACGTCCACCCGACCTGCAGTGGTGAGGTCGCCGATGGTGGTGATGTGGATCATGTTGTTCCAGCCGTGACCGATCCGCTGGCCGGGGTACACCCCTCCGAACCCGCGGAAGCCGTAGCGCAACATGTCACCGTTGCTGGCGACGGCGACCAGTTCGGGGAGGCCGTCGTTGTTCATGTCGGGTGCCAGGAACATGTGTTTCATCCCGTTCCATCCGTGGCCGATCTGGCGTGCGGTGCCGAATGTGCCGCGGCCGAGACCGAGCTGGAACCACAAGGTGCCGTCGGAACGCTTGGTCACGAGATCGGGGTACCCGTCACCGTCCAGGTCGGGCACCTGGCTCAGCCAGGTGGTGCTGTGGAACCCGCTGCTGCCGTTCTCGGCGGCCTGAACCTTCAGGCCACGAACCGGAGCGAGTTTGATCGCATAGGCGCCGCTCGGGATGAACAGCAGATCGGCGATGCCGTCACCGGTCTGGTCTCCGTACCCACCGCTGGCGGCTCCGAGGTGCAATTGCACCGAACCGTTCACCAGATCCAACCGGCCCTTCTGGAAGGTTTGGTAGGTCCGTCCCGACGCGGCAATGGGGTCAGAGGTGGGCATCCCCAACGTGGCACGCACAGTCGAGCTGCCGTTCCAGTAGCTGGCGAGTTGTCCACTGAGCAGGTGGGCGCCGGCGCTGCTGGACGACACCAGCTCGGCTGAGCCGAACACCACCCGTTCGGTGTTGCTGATCTTGCCCGCCGACTGGCTTGCTCTCGGCCAACCGAGCGAGCCGGCGGGCCCACCCAGTTTCTCGTACTTCGCATCGAGGGTGGGATTCATCCACACCGTCGATCCAGTCGGCTTCAGGTACAGGGTGGCGCCATTGAATCGTGTCATCCGACCGCTGGCCACCCACTTCTCCACCTCGCGCGGTGAACCCAGCCAGCCATCCTCGCCGCCCATCGACTGCCACGTGTAGTACAGCGGCGTGCGCCAGGAGCCCATCAGACTGGCGACCCGCAGACGGATGCTGCCCATCTTGCTGGTTATCGAGGTCCCCGGGCAGGCGGTGGACATCACGTCGCCATGTCGAAGAATCGTGTTGTAGGTGCCGTTGACCAGGTAGATCTTCGCGAGCGGGTCGCGGTAGTTGTTGGCCAGCTTCCATGCGATGACCTTCGCGACGGATTCCAGGGAGGCGGCCGGCACAACTGCGCTGCTGGAGTTCATCATCACTGAGACACCCACCGAGTTGGTGTTCCAATACGTGGCGTGCGCTCCGTGGACGGCATAGGTGATTCCACCGTGCCGACCCTCGAAGATCTGTCCGTACCGGTCCACCAGGAAGTTGTAGCCGATGTCGCACCAACCACGATCCACCACGTGGTATCGATAAGTGCCGCGCACGATGGAGGCTGCTTGAGCCTTGGTGTAGGAGTTGCTGCCTGCAGTGGGGTGCACCACCACTGACTTCACGGTGCGATCCCGATTCGGGGGCACACAGCCGGAGCCGTTCGTCGACAGCAGCGATTCGTCGGCGCTCCACTGGGCGCGGCTGATGATGGCCGGCTGCGCGACATAGTGGACCACCGCGGCCGTCTGGGCTTCGGGTTGGAGGCTGCCCGACTTGCTCAGGGTACTCACGGGAGCCGCACCGACGTTCTGCGGAGTGGTCGCCTCCATGGCACCGTCGGACGCGAGGGGCTGGCTGTTGATCAGGCTGACCCGCAGGTCCTGCAGCCGGTCGCTGGCACTGGGTGCCAGCACCCGCGCCTCGATGCCGTCGGCGCTGCCGACCCATAGGGGTAGGCTGCCGGGCCGGCCCTCCGGCTGTCCACCATCAATGGACTCCTCCTGATGCACATCCGCGGCGCTCCAGTCGCTCCACGTGCCCTGCTGGCGGGTGCGGAACTGGATGACGATGCCCTTCACGTCCTCCTCGTCGAAGCTGGTCGCGGGGTCGGCGGTGGTCAGCTGTGACCACGTGAATCCCAGCATGGTGAATTCGTCCACCTGTCTGGCGGGGAGCTCTGCGATGACGGTGCGTTCCACGTCAACGACGAGGGCCGTCTTCGATGCGGCGGGAACCCCGATTCGGGAGTCACCAGCTGTCGGTTGCTCGTCGGCTTGACTGCGCGGGGCAGTGACCCCTGTGACAGTGAGGACACAGAACAGGGATATCAGCAATGCAAAAAATCTTCTGGCCGGTAGCATTCGGGGGGCCTTCCAGAGGGACGGGGGATAACGCGCCAGCACCCCGAATGCAAGCACTCCAATTCTGCCATCGGAACCCCGTATCGCCCAATTGCCTGCACCAGTGGGTGAGGGTTGGCTGAGAGCACGCTGAAGCGACGGTGAGAGCTCGGGGAGGGCATCGCGGCCGTGAACCGCTACGCTGTCTGATGGCTGAACGCCTGTCACCGACCACGAATGGAGT
>JAGXHS010000184.1 GCA_024636075.1 Propionibacteriaceae bacterium | reverse complement strand
CACGGCCTCATCGCGATACTCACGAGAGAACTTCCTACGATGTTGTGGCAACACATCTCCTGTCCAGACAAGGGATAGTAGTGGTCCCACTGTCCGGAACCTTCAGGGCCCCCCAAAGCGCATATTCGCGCCACGCCGTAGAGGAACCGGCACCCGCAATCACGGATCCCGAGCGGACGGTCCCCCGTGCTCGTGGGCGTCAGCCGATCACGTTCTGGACCACGATCGCCGTCATCGCCAGGGCGAGGGCAGCCGCGGCACTCCGCCATCGAAGCTGACGGGCGGGTAGATCCCGCCGAACAACGCCCAGCACGATCCCCGCGGCTGCCATCTGCGCGGTCTGCACCACCAGGCCTGCTCCGACGAACAGTAAGGTCATCTCTATGGCGGTCCACAGCCATACGAGACCCGTGAGCCCGAACAGCAACCCGATGCCCGTGCCCGTGATCGCCCCTCGGCGTGCCCCGGTGATCTGGGCGAGATCGACAACCCATGCCACGGCGGCCACGCCGACGGCGACCACCACGTAGGCGACCGGGATGCGCGCGAACAGGACCTCGTCTGCGAGCAGGTTCGGTTCCCGGCTCTGCTCGAACAACCCAGCAAACACGCCAGCGTTGAAGAAGAGATCGACCCCGACAGCAACGAGCCACGCCCAGAACACCGGCTCGACCCGAAACGCGCGCGCCGGTCCGACGGCTGCTGGCCCAGCGTCGCTTTCCGCGTCTGGTGACCGGGTCACCGGAGGTTCCAGATCCGGACCTTGCCGTCGGCACCGGTCTGCGCCAGCCGTCTGGCGTCCGGGGAGAACGCGAGCGCGTACACGCCGGAGATCCGAAGGTCCACGGATGCCACCGGGTCGTCTTGCTGGAAGCTCCAGATCGCGATCCGGCCCTTGGCAGCAACCGCGAGGAGCTGGCCGCTCCGGGAGAAGCACACCGCGTTGGCCCGTTCGCCGACCTGGAGGCCTCGTACAGGACTCCAGCTCTCGCAGTCCCAGAGCCGGACCGTTCCGTCGTAGCCAGCAGTCGCCAGCATCGAACCATCGGGAGCGACCGCCAGCCCGACGACCCCCGGCGCCCCGGAGTCGAGCTCTGCGACCACGGTCCCATCCTCGACATCACGGACATGCACGCCAGGGCCCTGGCCTGACTCGACGAACCGAGCACCGTCAGGGGTGAAGACGACCGCGGCGATGCGCTTGAGGCCGCTGGGGTGCTCCACCAAACAGGTCCGTTCCGTCAGATCCCACAGGCGCACACGACCGTCGTACCCACCGGTGATCACGGTCGAGCCGTCCGGCGACATGTCGAGTGCGACGACCGCATCGCGGTGCCCGTCAAGGACTGCGACCTGCGATCGGGCCGACAAGTCCCACAGCCGGACCGCACGGTCAGAGGACACGGAGACGACCAGGTTCGAGTCGGAGCCGATCGCGAGGCCATTGACGACCTTGCCGTGACCGGTCAACTCCCCTTCGACCTTGCCAGTCGCGGCATCGAGGACCGCGACGCGAGCGTCCTGGCCCCCGGACAAGATCCGAGTCCCGTCCGGGGTGAACAAGACCGCCTGGCCGTGCCGGCCATGAACGTCCACGACAACCGGATCGACCAGCTGGACATCAGTCTCGGCGACATCCACCCGGCTCCGGGCCGTTGCGTACGACTCTCCCGTCACGGCCATCCGGGCACGGACGAGTTGCTTGAAGTGCTTGTTCGAGGTCATCACGTGTCCTTGGCTACGCGGCGGCCCGTCCCACGCTCACGGGCTGCCGACTACCACAACAAGGCACGTCAACGACCTGACGAACGGCACCGAGGACACACATCCCCTTCGCTTCCCGACCAGGCGGCGTGGGCACCCAGCAGTCCCGGAAGCACGCGGTAGCAACGCGCCCCTCCAACCTACGTCCACACAACAGACCGGGTCAACACGCTATGCGCGGCGACGACCACCTAAACCGGCGGACATCATCACGGTGATGGACTAGGCGGCCCCCACGCGGGGACGCGAGGATGCATATCCGATGGGCTGGCCTACCCTCGCCGGGACAGCAACGGTCAACACGTCGAGGCTTCCGCATGCTCGTGATCCACGGCACCGGGAAGTTACTCGACCGTGTCCGCGGCCCCTACACCAGCGACTCTGATGCGACTACATCGCAGCTGGGCAGCTGGTATGCCACAGTGCTGTTCTGGAAGCCGCAGGTCGCCCTGCTAGTCAACGGGACGACACTTCTGCCGCTGCTTGTGCCGTTCGCACCGTCGGCGACGCTGCTGCAACGGCTTCCGGGAGGCTTGGCCGCCGTGCTGGAGGCGCATCGGGTTCCGAGGCCGCTCGTCGAGGACGAGGTCGCGGAGGCGCGGGAATGCGTGCTCGCACCTACGCGCAACCGCAGCGTCGTCGGTGTGATGACCGAGTTCGGCCATCTCGCTGAGGTTCATCGGGGGACGGACCAACCCGGCGATCTCCTGGCGCTGTCGCTGGAGCTGGCCCGCACGCCGACCAGCCCGCTGTACAAGACCTTCACCTCGCCGGACCGCGCCCTCGCCGCATTCGTCGAGGATCGTCTGCGCAGCGCAGACCGCTCGTCCTGACCGCTTCGGGTAGGCAAGTGCGGCTCCGGCTGGACGCCAACGCCAGCGGCGGGGCCTGTCCACAGGCTCCGGAGATCCGCTGACCACCTGCGCTAGGGATGCGGCATGGTCTGGTGGGAGGTGCTTGAGTTGCTGCAACCATGTGACCCTGAGATCACGATCGAGCTGCTGCGCCATGCGCTGAATGGACGGCCCGAGGAGGTGAGCCTTGAACTTGTCTTCGAGTTGGTCGCACAACTCGTCACCGACCTCAAGGGCTGGTCGGCGCCACCCTGAACATCCGGCCTGGTCGTTGGAGTATGGCTTCCGAGAAGCTGCGCTTCTCGGAAGCGGGAATGGCTTGTCATGTGAGTGTTTGATCGGTTGGTTGTAGAAGCCGGCACGGACGACGTCTCGGTGGTCGTCTCGCGAAAGCAGGGTTCCCTCACGGCTGGTGAGAGTCGCTAGTCGGTGTGAGAGGACGGCCTTTGCTCCTGCCCGTGGAATCTGGTACTGATTGTCGCAATGCAACCGACGAAAGCTGGTCATGATGGCGAAGACGATCACGAAGAAGACGGCGAAGAAGGCGACGGCCAGCCGGAAGATGTCTGCCGAGCACAAGGAAGCGCTGGCCAGGGGGCGTGAACAAGGCCGCGCCGTCCGTGACTACCTCGCCGCGCTGAACGAACAGAAGAAGCCTGGCCGCAAACTCGACCCCGACACCTTGAAGCAGCAGATCACCGAGACCCAGCGAGCGATTGACACCGAACCGGACCCGGCTAAACGCGTCGAGCTGATCCAGAAGCGCCTGGACTACGAAGAGCGGCTTGCCGACACCGGGGAGAAGGTAGACCTCGACGCGCTCGAGAAGCAGTTTGTCAAGGTCGCCAAGGAGTACTCCGAACGCAAGGGCATTACCTACACCGCCTGGCGCGAAGCCGGCGTCCCCGCGGCCGTCCTCAAGCAGGCCGGCGTCCCACGAACCCGTCGCAGCGCCGCCTGACCGCTGAACCGCCATCGGCGTGCACGGTGCGCCGGCCAGGTGGCCGTCGTGCCGCGTCGAGGCGCGGTTTGCTGAACGAGTCTGCCGCGCCGCGCTGATGCGACGGAACCTGCCGGCGTGGCGTGACGTCTGACTGGGCGAGTTGGGCCTGATCTCGGGTGACCCGGGGCACGCAGAAGGCAGGTCAGATGTCGAGGCGTCGCGTGGTAGCTGCCGGGTTCCTCACCGCGGTGCTGGCGATGGCGGCTGCTGGCTGCGGGGCGGATGACCAGCCCTCCGGCACGCAGGCAGGTCCCAGCACCCCGCCGTCGGTCGAACCAGATCCGGTCGCCTGGCTGCTCGACGAAGCGGAAGCAGAGCTCAGCACGGTCCCGGGACCCACCTGGACCGCGGATCGTGGGATCACGGTGTCAGCAGCGTGCAGCCCAACTGACGCACACGAGGGCTGGCGCGTGACGGGCATGGTCCTCGCTCCGGACAAGCAGATCCCCGATGGCTTCGAGAGCGGCGAGGCATTCACCCTTGCGCACGCCGACGAGCCCAGACGCTGGACACACAACGAAGAGTCGGGACTCTCGCTGGTCGAACGCGACGATGGCCGAGTCGAGTTCGAACTCTACGTCGCCGTCGAAGATGCCCCCGACTGGGACGCCATCGACCAGATCGACGTCGACATCACCTTCCCACCAGAACGCTGTGGCTAGCCGCCAAACATCCGTGAATTCCGTCGGCCCGCCCAATGGTCTGAAACGGCGCCTCAGCGCGCAGGACTGCGCTGGCGGTATCCCCGCTGACAAGCGTGCGCTACTCCCGGTACTTGACCATTGTCCCGAAGACTGCTGGGAGGCCGCTGCCTAGCTCCTCAACGGAGGTGTTGTGCGCCGCCACATCCCAGACCAAGGCGCCGACGATCGCATGGCGGAGGTAGTAGTCGCCGGCGTGCTGATGGTCGCCGTTGTTCACGCCGATGTTGATGACCCCGGGGTACTGCCGTCGGGGAAGACCTCCACCCGCCGTGACCACGTCACCTCGATCATGGATGTTGAGCCAGGCAACGGGGCGTCGATTGATCCAGTCGGTTGTTGCGGCGTCGAGTCGCTCCCGAACTGCGTCGAACCTGAGTGGGCTTCCTATGGTGACCAGCAGTTGTGGCGACGAGCCATCAGCCACCCGTGCGAGGGCATCGATGGTGACGATGCTTCCGAGACTGTGAGCGATGACTACATCGACACTGTCCCGCAGTGCCTCGCTGACGCGCCGGATCGTCTCGCCCCTCCCCTCTCGGCGAGTCAAGTAGCGGTGGACGTCCGGAAGGCGCCTTCTGATCACAGCTGACGTGACCTTCTGCAGGGGCTGGCCCGCCGTCCCTGTCCATGTTCGAACGTTCGTCCTGACCCTCGACGTTCGGGGGCAGCAGAGGCAGCGCAGCTTGCGCTGCTCCTCCCATGTTGTTCGGCCAGCATGCTCAACCGCGGGCGGCGGCTCGATGGCATGGGGTCGCTCGTTGAGAGCCTGGCTGTACTCGACGAAGCGCACCTCGAAGGGTGCAGACGACAGGTTCTCGTTTAGCGCTGTGTCAGCATCCATCTTCTTGGCCGCAATGAAACCCGAGATGAGCCCAGCGCTCAGTCGCTGCCGTTGAAGAAAACGGAGAGATGAGTCGCTGTGGTAACCCGCGCCATGAACGAGCAGAATTGCCACTTCGGCCTTCTCCTGGCCTACTCAAGGACGGCTGTAGCCGCCCTCGCAGGACCATCTCTTCGGCGTCGCAACGACCTCCCAACGGGGTCCCAGCGGCAGCAGTGAGCCTAACGCACGCATCTGCTGACGTGCCGGTGCGGGCCATCTGCGTTCCCGGCTGAGCCGGGTGGGTGAGCAGGGAGTGCCGCGAGGCCGAGGACGCGCCTCCGCACTCGCTGCTCCCGACGCTGTGGCTGCTCACGATAACCGTGATTCGGGCGCTTCCGCTCTTGCACTGTTCCGCCCATGGTGATCTCGGGCGGTAACGGGGCTCGCAAGCGAGAGCGCTCACAGCCCTGATCAAGGGCCAATTCTGTCGGCAGCTGGCTTGGAAGTGCCCTTGGTGTCCGCGGCTACCTGGCATTGCGGTCACTCAGAGCCCACGTCATCAGTGATAGGTGAGACCAGCTCCAGCTCGAACGTGGGTCCACGCCTTAGAATGGACAACAGCTTCTTCGGCGTGTCTCCGATTCGTGTCGACCCCCTGCGCCCAGTCTCCTTCGATGCAAGAGACCCTTGTACGAAGTCCAAGACTCGGATGAACTTCTTCAATCGTTGCCCCGAAAATTGACTGAGGTCAAGCATATAGACCTCTGATCTCTCGCCAGCCCTCCGCTCATCTGACACACTTGGATTGACGAGGTGAATAAGACGCACGTCCAGTAGATGCTCGAGCACCGCGTACTCCGGCTGCCTAGTCTCCTTATCCTTAAAGTCGACGCGAAAATAGGTGAACTTTTTGTCATCAAGGCAGAAGCGGCGGATCACTTGCAAACCGGCAAGGGTTGCCGTAGCCGTCCCAGCGTGGGCTGCGAGGTCATCCTCAAGCTCTTGAATCTTGGATTGGGCAGCATCTCCGGCGGCTGAGTTGACATCCTGAATGCCGACGAGTTTCCCATGTGATCTCGACTGGGCGCGGACGATCGCCTCAGATGCGAGTACCAAGTAGTCGCGGGGCACTGCGCCGGATGCGAGGACCAAGCGGTCTAGTGACCCCTGCGAGAATACGCCCCCAAGGGTGCCAATATTGACAGCTTCGCCGTACTTGCGCAGCACGTCTTCAAGGAACGACTTTGCCACGGCAGGATCTTGCAGAGTGACATCAAGATCAAGAATGCGAACGTCATGTCCGGTCTGCAGGCCCGTGGGGGGATGAGAGATGAACCATCGCGTCAGGTGGCGGATGCCAGCGACCTTCAGCCAAGCATCGGCGTCGCGAACGCATGCATGCAAGATGTCAAGCAAGTACGGCTGGTCGTCACGACTCAGGTAGTGGAAGTCATCCAGGAATAGAAACAGCCGAGTGTCTGTTGCCGAAAGGTACTGGCGCAGCAACAAGTTGACGCGAGGAGCTAGTCGTTCAGCCTCCGTAGCTGTCACGTTCTGTGCACCCAGCAGCCTCGTCACTTCCTCATCTACACTGGCGAAATCGCGTGTGATGGAAGAGTCAGCTCCAGGGTGGTCCTTGTGTACTCCTTTGAGAAGTTGGGCTAGTAAAAAAAGGAAGACTCGAGGCCATGCTTCCCGTCTGTACGTCTGGAGATTGACCCAGGCTGTCGCCTGGTGACCTGCGTCAGCGATGCGCATAGCTTCGACCATGAGTGCAGTCTTACCTGCGCCCCGCCTTCCAAATACAAGGTGATGTTGAGCTGACGCAACCGTTGATACACGCGCCGAGACATTCGCGATGTAGGAGAGACTAGGTTGAATCTGTGAGGTACGAGAGCGAGCTGTGAGTAGGCGGACCAATTCGGCTACTCGAGGGTCATGGACTCCATCGCTTAGGGCTCCTGTTGGGAGTCCACCCTCTTCTGGTTCCAATGGCCTTACAGCGACGAATCCGCGAAAGCCCTTCTCCGCGAGGAGTTGGTCTACGTCGTTTCCGACCCGGGCCGCTTCGCCAATATCCATGGAGTCGACCTTGACTAATACAACTGTCTCCCCTGGATACTCGCGGAAATCGATTCGGTGAAGTTGAATGTCTGCGTCTGAAAAGGCGCTCTCGAGTTCACGACGAATTTCGGGCTCTGCGGGTGACGATACCTCACTCATAGTCCGCTACATCCAGTCGCAATCAAGTAGGTCTTGGTAACGCTGAGGAGCTCATCAGCATCTGCAGACAGTCTCTGGGATGCACTTCTCCAAGCGGTTTCCGATTTCGGATACGGGTCGTAGTCTGCGCTATTCCGGTCCAGTCGAGCGTTCTTGAGCCGATTGGACCACTGTTGCCGAGATGGGAAATTCTGAGGGATACTCTTCTGGAGAGTGCTATGAGCCTCATGATCATCTCCACCGAACTCAATGAATACGATAGCTCGGAAGGCGTGATACATCGAATAGTAGAATCTGCTCACAGCGTCTCTGTGCTGTGGTGGAGCTTGGCCAACCATTTTTCGGCCGCGCCTTCGAAAGTCATGCGCGAGCCACCATCTGTCCACAGCTGCTCTACGCCGCAATTCGTTGATCGATAGGCCGGTGTCGCTCTCTAGGCTGACACCCTCTGCCCACGCGTCAAGTAGCCAGTGTTCGGCGGTTGAGACGCGTTGGAGCCGCTGTGGCGGCGCGTAAACTGGCATCTGGGTCCTCCTCCTGCAGAGCACGGTAGTCCAGCGTGTCTCTGGGACTTGGAAGGCTCGGCCTCTTCGCACTCGGTGCAACACCGCAGCCCATGTGCTGACGGGTAGGGCTGTCCCCGCCGGGATGTCGTCACGTGCCGCCGCATCAGCCTCCTGTCGACGGTGGATGGGGCCGCCCTCAGCATCCAACTATGGGCAGCTCGGCACCCCGGGGCGCTTCCGCAGAAGGTGCTCGAAACGGGGACTTCCGGGTGCGTCGACCTAGCCGGCTGGGCTCGCCGAGCGCTGCTTCAGCCTCCTGATGGGCACCTGGTGGACAGCTCCTCCGTGGCCACCGGTGCCTCATGAGGCGTAGCAGGTGACCAACTCAGTGATGGCCTCCGAGAGTCGACGGTTCTCGGCGGCGAACGCGAGAGTTCGTCTGCCAGCGAACTCTGAGGTGGAGGGAGCAGCGCCTGATTCGGATACGCCGGTCGGGCCGTGCCGTGACCCCTAGGATGAGCCGCCTTGCTGTCGAGGCGAGTGGGGTGCATGTCCGAGCATGTCGTGAACAACCACGCAGCGTTCATCTGGTCGGTCGCTGACCTGCTGCGGGGTGACTACAAGCAGTCCGAGTACGGCAAGGTGGTTCTGCCGCTGACGGTGCTGCGACGGCTGGACTGCGTGCTCGCCCCGACCAAGGCTGCCGTGCTCGACCGGCGTACCCAACTTCAGGGCAAGCTTGAAAACCTCGATCCGGTACTGACCGCGGTCTCGGGTGAGCAGTTCTACAACACCTCGAAGCTCGACCTGCCAAAGCTGCTGGATGACCCGTCGAACATCGCGGACAACCTGCGGGCCTACATCGCGGGGTTCTCCGAGGCGGCTCGAGAGGTGATCGAGAAGTTCGACTTCGATGTCCAGGTCAGCCGACTCGACAGCGCCAACCTGCTGTACATGGTGGTGTCGAAGTTCTGTGAGATCGACCTACACCCCGACGCCGTGCCGAACACAGAGATGGGCTACCTCTACGAGGAACTCGTCCGCAAGTTCTCCGAGCTGTCCAACGAGACCGCAGGTGAGCACTTCACCCCGCGTGAGGTGATCGAGCTGATGGTGAACCTGCTGTTCATCGAGGACGACGACCTGCTCGCCAAGCCGGGGGTCGTCAAGACGATGCTCGACCCGGCTGCAGGCACCGGGGGGATGCTGTCGATCGCCCAGCAGCACCTGGCCTCGCTGAACGAGCATGCTCGATTGGAGGTGTTCGGCCAGGAACTCAACGCTGAGACCTACGCGATCTGCCGCTCCGACATGATGTTGAAGGGTGAGGACGCCTCCCACATCGTGCACGGAAACTCGTTCTCTCAGGACGGCCACCAAGGCCGGACCTTCGACTACCAGCTCGCGAACCCGCCGTTCGGGGTCGAGTGGAAGAAGATCAAAAGGTCATCGAGGACGAACACGAGCAGCTCGGGTTCGCAGGTCGGTTCGGAGCCGGGACGCCACGGATCAACGACGGCAGCTTCCTGTTCCTGCAGCACATGATCGCGAAGATGAAACCGGTCGAGCAGGGCGGCTCACGAATCGCGATCGTCTTCAACGGCTCACCGCTGTTCACCGGCGGCGCAGGATCAGGCGAGTCCGAAATCCGCAGATGGATCATCGAGAACGACTGGCTCGAAGCGGTCGTCGCGCTCCCGGACCAGCTCTTCTACAACACCGGCATCTCGACCTACTTCTGGATCGTCACCAACCGCAAGGCACCTCACCGGCGCGGCAAGGTCCAGCTCGTCGACGCCCGCTCGAAGTGGGCAAAGATGCGCAAGAGCCTCGGGGAGAAGCGCAAGTACCTCCCCGCCGACCACATCGCCGACATCACCCAGCTCTACGGCACGTGCGAGGACAGCGACCACGTCAAGATCTTCCCCAACGAAGCGTTCGGGTTCCTACGCATCACCGTCGAGCGGCCCCTGCGCCAACGGTGGGAGGTCAGCGACGACACCCTCGCTGCCGTCCGAGCCGACCGCAAGCTCGCCAAGCTCGACCCGGAGCCCCTCGACCACCTTGTCGCGGCACTCGAACCTCACAGCGGGCTCATTACGACCGATCGGGCGGTGCTGGTGGACAAGCTCACACCCGCCGTCGCTGCCCTCGGACTCACCAAGCCGCAGACCGGCGCGCTCTGGGACGCACTCGCCGTCTCAGACCCCGACGCACCGCTGGTCACCGACAAGAAGGGCACCCCGCAGGCCGACCCTGACCTGCGCGACAACGAGAACGTCCCCCTCCCACCGATACCTGTCAGCTTCGAGACCGACCCCACCGGCAGGCTCGACACCGAGCCCTACCGGCACGCCATCGACGACTACATGGCCACCGAGGTCCTGCCCTACGTCGACGACGCCTGGGTCGACCACACCAAGACCAAGATCGGCTACGAGATTCCCCTCACCCGCCACTTCTACACCTACACCCCACCCCGCCCCCTCGAAGAGATTGGCGACGAGATCAAGCAACTCGAAGCCGAGATCCAGGCCCTCCTGGACGAGGTGACCGAGTGAGAGGCTGGCGAGCTCTGAAGCACTTCTGCACCGACGCCGGGCAGTACGGGTTGAACATCCCCGCCGATAGCTACGTCGATCAAGGGCTGCGGATGATTCGAACGACGGACGCAGTACCGGGTGGTGGGCTTACCCGAGCCGAGGATGGGGTGTTCGTCCCTCCTGGCGCGCTTGAACCTCGATACGAACTGGAGCACGGGGATCTCCTGCTCAGCCGCAGCGGTTCGCTTGGACGGTACGTGCACTACCAGAAGGCGATGGGATCCGCGACGTTTGCCGGATTTCTTGTTCGCTTTCGGCCGCAGCCGGATGTCTCTTCGTCGTACCTTTCACATTGCTTCCACTCCTCGTTCTTCCAAGCTTCGATCGAGGCCGAGGCTGTGTCATCGACCATTGCGAACTTCAATGCTGAGCGGTACGCCAATGTGCGGCTCCCTTGGTGGGAGCCCATCGAACAGCGGGCCATCGCCGACTTCCTCGACACCGAGACCGCCCGCATCGACGCCCTCATCGCCAAGAAGCAGCGGTTGCTGGACGTCTTGGAAGAGCAGTTCGAAGCGCAACTCGTTGATGCACTCCTCGGGGGCTTCGACCCTGTTCATGGAAGAGGGGAGGTCAGCGCGGGTTCGACCGTCGCTCAACTGGGCGTAGCAATCGAACTGCACCGCGGCCACGACCTGCCGTCACAGGTCCGGCGTGAGGGCGAGTATCCCGTTGTCAGCTCCGGTGGCGTCTCAGACCACCACCACGAGTTCATGTGCGAGGGTCCGGGCGTGGTGACGGGCCGCTATGGCACGGTAGGAGAGGTCTTCTTCGTCGAGGACCGGTACTGGCCGCTGAACACGACTCTGTACGTTTCCGACTTTCGGGGGAATGATCCGCGCTGGACGTATTACCTCTTATGGGCGCTGCCACTCAACTTCGACGAAGAGAAGTCGGCGGTCACCGGCATCAATCGGAATGTTGTCGGGCAACTTCGCCTTCCCTTACCTCCCGTGCACCGACAACGGGAGAT